>JBPCVS010000060.1:0-3311 GCA_051010295.1 Parvibaculales bacterium
GAAGATGTGCTTGACTATGTGCAACAGCGCGAGCAATTTGGCAAAGCCTTGGTGGAGTTTCAGGCGGTGCAGATGAAATTGGCCGAAATGCAAATGCGGGTGGAGGCGGCGCGGTTGCTTATTCATCTGGCGGCAGTGAATGCCGAAAATGGCCTGCCCAATGTGGGCGAAAACTCAACCGCGAAATGTTTTGCCAATGAAATAAGCCGCGAGGTAACTGGTATGGCGGTGCAGCTGATGGGCGGCTATGGCTATGCCAAAGCCTATCCAATGGAGCGACGCATGCGCGATGCGTGGGGCTGGGGCATTGCGGGCGGGGCGATTGATATTCAAAAAACTAATATCGCGGCCGCAATGGTCGGGCGAAGATTCGACCAACGCGGGGGTGCGTGAAAAATAAACAAACGTTCATTTGCTTTAGCAAATGGCGACAAGTGTTTATCCCACGTCCAACCGCCCAAAGCGCGGAAGGCGCACTAATGTTGCGCTAATGCGCAACAAGTGCTTTTACCGCGTAGCGAACATAATTGACGCATAGCTCGCTTGGGAGAAAGAAGAATCGCAGGTAAAGCCAAAAACAGGCCGTGCATGGGAAAAGAATAACCGTCAAACCCCCTCTTGCAGTTAGCCATTATCACCCCTTGCCAAAAAGCGATATTTTTTGCACAATTAAATAATGGAGAAAGTACCGATAACTATAGATGGCTATGCCGCATTGGATGAAGAGCTCAAACGCCTGAAAGGGCCAGAGCGTCAACGCATCATCAAGGCGATTGCAGAAGCACGTGCGCACGGTGATTTATCAGAAAATGCCGAGTATCACGCAGCCAAAGAACAACAAAGCCACACTGAAGGCCGCGTGATGGAACTGGAAGATATTATGAGCCGCGCAGAAATTATTGATGTCGCCACCCTATCTGGCGATACCATCAAATTTGGCGCGACCGTAAAATTGGTGGATGAAAACACCGAAGCCGAAACAAACTACCAAATTGTCGGCGATTTTGAGGCCGATCTGGAACAAGGCAAAATCTCTATATCATCGCCCATCGCCCGCGCCCTGATTGGCAAACAAAAAGGCGATAGCGCAGAAGTCCACGCACCCGGCGGCAATAAATCTTACGAAATTTTGAATGTGAAATTTGTTTAGGGGCTATTTGCAACGCGCTAAAATCTGTGTATGCTTTAGAACATAGAGCGAACACGCTGGTGACAAACCACTGCGAATCGTTCTTCCTTAGATTCATATTCAAGGAGTCGACAAATGAACCAGATGGCCATGAACACGCTTGCGGGTGCAAAAAGAAAAACCAAACGGCAAATACAAAATAAAGTGAAAAAAATAGATTGCATCAAAATGCTTGAGCAACTTGAACCCAATAGCGTTCAATGCATTTTCGCTGACCCACCCTTCAATCTTGACAAAAAATATAGAAGCTACAAAGACGCAATCCCCCCTGATGAATATTTTAATTGGACGCGCAAATGGATTGAAGCAAGCATGCGTGTTTTGAAAGATGATGGCTCAATTTTTATTTATAACATCCCCAAAATGCTCATCAAGACAGCAGACATACTTGAGGAATATGCCTATTTTCGGCATTGGATTTCATGGAATTCGCCGGGGCGACCGCTTGGAAAAACACTTCAACCATCGCATTATGGGATACTTTATTACACCAAAAAACCGAAAGACTTCAAATTTTATGATATACGCGCACCACACAAAAAATGTCGGCGTTGCGATGAATATCTAAAGGATTATGGAGGTAAAGCGCATTTGCGCCATCCATTCGGCTATACGGTCGGCGATGTGTGGGATGACATTCACAGAGTGCGGCATAGCGGGAAACGCATAGAAAACCACCCATGCCAATTGCCTATTCATTTGATTGAAAGAATCATTCTGATGTCCACCGATGAGAATGATATTTTTGTTGATTTATTTGCTGGCGGTGGTGCTGGCGGCATTGCTGCCAAGCACCTCAACCGAGGATATATTGGAACTGACATAGATGAAAAATACGTCAAATTATCCAACCAGAAAATTGACCTTGCTGCGCCCACAACTTTTCATCAATCTTATGTATCCATTCATTTGAATAAAATTGTATCAGTGCGCGATATTGATATTAAGCGAGGGTTGCTTGATGTCGGCGTTTGATGAATCAAGAATGAAAATTTTTGTAAATTTTCCATCTGTTGAAGAAGAGTTGCGCTTAGGCATTGATAATCAAGTAAGCCAAATACTGCTTACAGAAGCAAAAAATGGTGAACGAGAATCCTCTGATGTTATTTTTGATTATTTGCATCACCATGAATGGGAGCAACGTCTAAAAACACTTATAGGCTTATCGGGTGGCTCACTGGAGCGATTAAAACGCGTTTTTGTTGCAATATCTGATGCCGACCAATGGCCAAATCTAAGAGAAGATGCTACCGCACGGCGCATTATTGCTAATTTTTTAACCGCGCCAGATTACTTTAAGGAACAAGTGCCAGAATTTATTCGTAGATGTTTTTACCTCAAAGATGGCTGGGTGCAATCTTTGAGAGACCCGCATCAAGTGACAGCACTTGTTATTAATTCATCAAAATCTAAATACGCTGTTCAATGTGGGTTTGCACAAGAAAAAAATATTATATCAATCGTAGAAAAAGTTGGGCTTGTTTGGGAAAAAGGCCCTGTTGAAATGGTCAATGCAAAAGAGGTTGATGTCGCTATCCCCAACACAAGCAACCCGCAACTTCTTATTATGTCATCTTATAACCTTACAACTTCATCAAGCCAGTCATCGCGTGCCAATGAACACATTTTGATGTATGAGGATATATTAAGGCATAACAGACGCAAAAATGAAGATGTTCAGTTTTGGAATGTTATAGATGGTGGTGGGTGGTTAAGTAGAAAAAATGATTTAACCAAGATACTTAAAAATGCGAATGCCAATTTTTGTAATGCAGATATAGCCGACGGAACTTTTGAACGCGCATTGCGCACGCAAAATATAACATAAAATCGCGCCCGCGCCCTGATTGGCAAAGTTTTTGTTGACGGAGAAAATTTCCGTAAAAGTATAGTCGGTTTGTATCCAAAAGACTTTAAACAACATGACTACCTGCCCCATGAAGCAAATTGGGGGGAGCTGTTTGACTATCCCGTTGCTAAATAGTTGCTTATTTTATTGAAAAGGATTACATTGTGGCTATTATTATTCATGTAACCGAAATTCAAAATGAGATGGGAAAATGACACTTCAATCCAATTTTGCAGATGACATCATCAAAAAAAGCGGTCTATTTGAACCTAT
>JBPCVS010000061.1:0-7158 GCA_051010295.1 Parvibaculales bacterium
CCACTGCTTATTTGCTCGGTCGGATTGGTCTGAAAGTTAGCACTAAATTTGCGGTCAAACTCATATTCATGGTCGGCATAGGTCAAATTACTGGTGAGTTGCCAATCATCACTCATTTGCCAGTCCATATCCAATTCAATCCCCCGATGGCTGGTTTTACCATTGGTTACATAGCGATCATCACCATCGCGGAAATGATAATTTTTCTTGTGCATAGAATATAGCGCGACTTCATAAGATAGGTTGGCGTGGCTAATGCGATAGCCCAATTCCAGACTCGTCAATTTTTCGCTATCAAAATCATCGGGGTTGGGCAGAGGCTCGTCTCTCGCATCCGCCTCTGCCGCATATTCATCATCGCGCAAGCGATAAAGGTCGGTAACTTGCGGCGCACGGGCGGCACGGCTCAGATTGGCAAAAATATGCTTATTATCGGCCAGCGCATGCACCAGCCCCACTTTGGGCGAGACATCAAAAAAATCATTTTTGCGCGATTTAGGGCGGTATAAAAATCCGTGCAATCCGCCATCGGTGTTATTGGTATAATCATATTGGGTGGCTTCGGCGCGTAATCCAGTGGTTAAATCTGTATAATCATCAAGCTGCCAAACGGCATGGATATAGGGCGCGATAATTTGCGCCTCCACCTCAAAATCATAATGCGTACCAGTTAAATATCTTCCGAATCGGGGCGGTTCACTTTGCTTCTCGCTCAATTCGCCTTTCGTCCATTCCATATCTATACCGATAATGGTATCTAACATTGCGCTTGTGCTTCTATAGGCGGTTTGCAAGCCGATGCTGTCATGGGCGTTTTCTTCAATCGGCTGGCCGGGTAGAAAATGCATAAAAAATTGCATTTCATTACTGCGCCAATAGGGGGTGAGGGTCAGGGTTGCACCGCTATCTAAAGTGCGCGTCATTCGCAAATAGCTACGCCATGCCCGCGCATCGCGATAGGCTTCGGGATTGGGGTTGGCAGTCGCTATAGATTTATCGCTATAAGAGGTTACATAACCGCCAGTCTCTTGATTGAGATTCATGCCAGAAAAAGAAAAGCGATAATCAACATTATTGTTATTCCATTGTGTTTCTAGCCGCATTTTTTGTTGGGCAAAGCCGCTATCATCTTGGTAGCCATCATCTTCATTGGCGGTGGCAAGGCTTATCCGCGTGGCGACATTTTTATTGACGCGGCTGACTTGCCCGCCCAATCCATAGCGGCCATAAGAACCAATTGATGCGGCATAATGCGTCTTGTCGCCAGCAATTTCGGGGCTGATAAAATTGACCAGCCCATGCACCGCATTAGAGCCATAAAGCGCGCTGGCTGGCCCACGCACAATTTCCACGCGGCCATCTATTGCGGGTATGGCATCCATCAGCGCATTAACATTGGCAAAGCCGGGGGCGCGCATAGAAATGCCATCTTCTAAATAAAGAAATGAGCCCGCGCCCGCCCCGCCTACTAGCACTGGCGAACGAATGGCGGTGAGGTGTTCTTGCCCAGAGCCGCGATGAATATGCACGCCCGGGGCGCGATTGAGCAATTCAGCGGGATATAAAATAACGGGTTCGTAATCCTCTAAAATAGCGATATTGCCGCTATTTTCGGCCTTTAGACTAGCTGCTCGTGTGGTGGTGATGACGATTTCATCCGTGATTGCAATTTCATTTTGCGCATAAGCCATATTTATTGCGGCCAGCAGGGTGGTAAAACCCAGCAAGATATTTTTTACCATTATGCGACTCCTAATTTAAGTAAATCTAAAATGCGCACCAGCCCTTCGGGTTGGTTGTTCTCACAGACAAATAGGCACTGGATATTATTGTCATTCATAATCCGCAAAGCCTCGCCACTCATTTTGTCGCCCGTGATGATTTTGGGTTTGGCGGTCATTACTTGGTCAACTTGGAGGTTGAGAAAATTGGGAACATCGGGTGTTATATGGCGGCGCAAATCGCCATCGGTGATGATGCCTATAAGCGCGCCCTTATCATTGATGATACCCAAACAGCCAAAGCTTTTGCGGTTCATAATAATCAATGCTTCCTGCATTTTTGTGTCTTGTGTGGCCAGTGGCAGTGCGTCTGCTTTGTGCATAATATCGCGCACGGGCAACAGCCCTGCGCCCAATTTGCCGCCCGGGTGAAACACTTGAAAATCGGAGGCGGAAAATTTGCGCTGTTGCAACAAAGCCACCGCCAGCGCATCGCCTAAGGCCAACTGCATGGTGGTAGAGGTGGTGGGTGCCAACCCATTGGGGCAGGCTTCGGCGGCTTTGGGCAGGGTGAGGCAGATATTGGCGTGGCTCCCCAAGAGGCTGGTTTCATCAGAGGTGATGGCAATCAGCGGAATGGCAAAACGTTTGGCGTAATTCAAAAGATTGGTTAGCTCAGTCGTGCCGCCCGACCATGAAAGTGCGAGGATAATATCATCGGCGGTAATCATGCCAAGATCGCCATGACTGGCCTCGCCGGGATGCACAAAAGAGGCGGGCGTGCCAGTGGAAGCCAAAGTTGCGGTGATTTTTTTTCCAATATGGCCGCTTTTGCCCATGCCTGAAACAATCACGCGTCCTTTAACGGCGGCGATGGCTTGTGTGGCCGCCACAAATTTATCATTTAGCGCGTCGGCCAGTTGGCGCAACGCATCGGCTTCTACGTTGAGGGTGTTGCGTGCCGAGTCAATTATAGCGTGTGTCATTATATCTCCCTTGTTTATTTTGGCCTATTTGTCGGGTTTTTCAATAGTTTCTGCCAAAATATGTGTAATTGTTTTTTGCAATGTTTTATGGCTGTCGCTATTGGCCGCCATTGCGAGGGCAAAAGCCACATTAGCCGCCAAAAAGCCTGTTTGCGTGCCGCAATCATAACGCGTGCCAGAAAAGCGAAAACCATGCACCGCCACGCGGCCAATATCGGTGGCAATCGCATCGGTGATTTGAATTTCATCCCCCGCGCCTATTTTGCCTGCCGATAAAGTCTCCATAATACCCGCCTCAAAAATATAGCGGCCAATAATGCCCAAAGATGAGGGCGCGTCTTGCGGCGTGGGTTTTTCTACCAACCCCGCCAGCCTGATAAGCCCTTCTTCTGGCGCACCATCTGGCGATGCTGGGCTGACAATACCATAAAGTTGCGTCTGGTCGGGCGGCACATTTTCTACCGCCACCAAATGCCCACCGATTTTTTCATATTGCGCCACCATTTGCGCCAAGCAACCGCTTTTATGCAGCACCATATCGTCAGGCAGAATAACGGCAAAAGCCTCATCGCCCACCGCCTCACGCGCACACCAAATGGCATGGCCTAGCCCAAGCGGTTCGGGCTGGATAATTTGTGTAAGTTTGGCATTTTGCGGCAAGCCTGCGCGCAATAAATCCAATTCATGCTGTTTGTTTTTGCGTTGCAAAAATTCGGCAAGCTGTGGGGTTTGTTCAAAATGGGCAATAATGCTGGTTTTTTGTGGCGCGGTGACAAAAATAAATTCGGTGCAACCCGCATTGGCGGCTTCTTCTACCGCCCATTGAATAAGCGGGCGGTCAACCACCGGCAACATTTCTTTTGGTATCGTTTTAGTCGCGGGTAAAAAACGCGTCCCCATGCCCGC
Organism: Parvibaculales bacterium; assembly: GCA_051010295.1. Lineage (GTDB taxonomy): Bacteria > Pseudomonadota > Alphaproteobacteria > RS24 > RS24 > JBPCVS01. The sequence goes on from JBPCVS010000061.1 coordinate 3,614, forward strand.
CACAGGAAAAACGACTTTGCGAATAAGCTGGCTCATCTGTCTCATTTTCTCTATTTAATTATTAGGTGAGTCTTGTTTAGCATGAATCGGCTATAATAAAATGGCCAGAAAAAATGAGGTATATAAGATGGTAATGCGCGTGGTTTTTTGCTGGGTTTTTGTGGGGCTGATGGGCGTTGTATCAGTGTATGCTGATGATGGGCGTTTTGCACTATGGATAAAGAATGTGCAAAGCGAGGCGCGGCAAAAAGGCATTAGCGACAAATATCTGGCCGCGCTGGAAAGTTTTTCGCCTGACCCTGAAATTTTGCGTTTAGCTGGCCGCCAGCTAGAATTTGTAAAGCCCGTTTGGGCGTATATTGAGGCCGTTGTTACTGAAAAAAGATTGCAACGAGGACGTGAACAACTGCAACAAAACGCGGCATTTTTGAGAAAACTAGAAGATAAATATGGGGTGCCGCGTGAAATTATCATCGCTATTTGGGGCATTGAAACAAATTATGGGCGCAATATGGGGCATTTTCCAGTTTTGCAGGCATTGGCAACATTGGGATATGAAGGCAAACGGGCTGATTTTGGGCGACAGCAGCTTTTTGCCGCATTGGAGATTTTGCAATTAGGCGAAATTGGCCTTGCTGATTTTAAGGGCAGCTGGGCGGGGGCGATGGGGCATACGCAATTTATTCCGACAACTTATCTAGGCTATGCGGTAGATGGCACCGATGATGGGGTGCGCAATATCTGGACTGAACCCTATGACGCGCTGGCTTCTACCGCCCATTATCTGCATAAATCAAAATGGCAACCGCATATCACATGGGGGGTTGAGGTTAATGTTGGTGATGGGTTTGAGTTTGCTGATGGGGGGTTGAAAAAATATAAACCTGCCGCCTATTGGCAACAAGGTGGCGTTGTGGCCATATCGGGTGTTGATTATAGCGATTGGGGGGATTTGGCTTTTTATGCACCCGCAGGTGTGCGCGGGCCGATGTTTTTGCTGACTGGCAATTTTGCGTCACTCTTGCGCTATAATCATGCGCCCAGCTATGCGCTGTCTGTGGCGCATTTGGCTGACCGTATGGTGCGCCCGCAAACGCAATTTGTGCGCGCTTGGCCAATGCACGACCGCCCTTTGCGCCACCAAGAAATTGAGACATTGCAACAAAAATTGCAATCTGCTGGATATGATACGGGCGGTGTTGATGGCATTTTGGGCGCATTAACGCGCAAAGCGGTATTTAAGTTTCAACATGATAATGGGCTGGTTGCCGATGGTTATGCCACGCCAGCTTTGTTAACTATATTGGAAAATACAAAAAATCTTTCGCCTTAAAAATTGTTAGCCTTTATTCTATGGCCAGCGATATGCTATGGTCTGGCGCATGAAAAAAATACAACAAAATAAAACACAACAAACCGCGCACAAGGCGATTGCCGCCCTGCGGCACGGCTATGAAAAGCTTGGCTATGTGAGCGATGACCAGATTGCCACTGCGCTTTATCTGGCGCAACAGCTGGAAAAGCCATTGCTGGTGGAGGGGCCACCGGGCGTGGGCAAAACCGAGCTGGCCAAAGCCACTGCCGAGCATTTGGGATTGGCGATGATTCGTTTGCAATGCTATGAGGGGCTGGATGAAAGCAAAGCCTTATATGAATGGCAATATGGCAAGCAGTTGCTTTATACCCATGTGCTGAAAGAAAAATTGGGCGAATTGATGGATGGCGCGACCAATTTGGAAGAGTCTATGATGCGGCTCAATAATTTTGAAGATGTGTTTTTCTCCGAGCAATTTTTGCAAAGCCGCCCGCTTTTGCAAGCCCTTAAATCTGATGATGGCATTGTGTTGCTGATTGATGAGATTGATAAATCCGATGATGAATTTGAGGCATTTTTGCTAGAGATTTTGTCGGATTATCAAATTTCTGTGCCAGAGCTTGGCACGATAAAGGCCAAAACGCCGCCACTGGTTTTTCTCACTTCCAATAATACGCGCGAGATTGGTGACGCGCTCAAAAGGCGGTGTTTGCATCTTTATATTCCGTTCCCTGATGCGGTGCGTGAGAAAAATATCTTGCGTGCGCGTGTGCCGCAGCTGGATGATTTATTATGCACCCAAGTGGTGAGTTTTGTGCAGGCTTTGCGCGATTTGGATTTGAAAAAGCCGCCCGCCATTAGTGAGACGATTGATTGGGCGCATACATTGGTGTTGTTGAATGTGGACAAATTGGAAGAAGATTTTGTGCGCAATACGCTCAATGTGTTGCTGAAATTTAAGTCTGATATTGAGATGGCCGACAGTGAAATGACTCGGTTACTGCGCGAGACGCAGGGCGTGGCCGCCAGCTAATGCTTGCCGATTTTATCCGCGTGTTACGCGCCGCCGATATTCGCGTGTCGCCCGCCGAGGTGATTGATGCGGCCGCAGTGATTGAACAAATTGGACTAGGTGATAGGCAATTATTAAAAAATGCGCTGGGGCATAGTCTGGCCAAAACCGAAAGCGAAAAGCTGGCTTTTGGCGAATGTTTTGAAAATTATTTTCGCTTGCCAGAAAGTCATGCCCCAGCCAGCCAGAGCAATAATCACCCACCCGAAACACAAGCAGAGCAATCAGCACAAGCAGAGCAGCAAGCGGGTGCATCATTGGCTGATATGTTGGAGGCGGATAATCAGGCGGCGTTGCAGGCGCGCATGGCGCAGGCCGCCGATGAGTCAGGCTTGCGCGAGGCGCGGCTGTTCACCCAGCAGGGTTTATTTGCGCGCCGCATTGTTGAGGCGATGGGGCTGGACGCATTGGATGCGCGTATCAATCAGCTGCGCCAAAGTGATGCAGGCGATGGCCGCCGTGAACAGCTAGAACAAGGGCGGGCACGGCTATTTGATGAGGTGCATGATTTTGTGGCGCGGCAAATTGCGATGCGCACCAAAAATGCGGGCCGTTTGTTGCGTGAGGAAGCTTTGTCGCGCTTACGGCTTGGCAATTTGGATAAAAGCGATATGAAAATTATGCGCGAGCTTATTCGCAAATTGGCCAAAAGGCTGGCCACCCGCCATGCGCGGCGGCGCAAAAAAGCGCGGCGCGGTATGTTGGATGTGCGCCGCACTTTGCGTGCCAACCAAGCCTATGATGGTATGATGTTTGATTTGGCGTGGAAACGCACCAAAATTGAACGTCCAAAATTGATTGTTATGTGCGATGTGTCGGGTTCGGTGGCGGCCATATCGCGGTTTTTTTTGATGTTTCTTTATAGCCTTGATGAGGTGATGCCCAAAACGCGAAGCTTTGTGTTTTCTAATCGGTGCGGCGAGATAAGCCATTATATGAATGGTGGCGATGTGGAAGAGGTGATGGGCAAAGCCTTGCGCGAATTTGGCGGCGGTTCAACCGATTATGGGCAAGCCTTTGCCGATTTATCCGATGCGGTGCTGGATAAAATTGATAAACGCACCACTTTGATGGTGCTAGGCGATGCGCGGTCTAATTTTGCCGAGCCCGGCCACCTTATATTGAAAGAAATGCATGCCCGTGCGCGGCGCGTTATCT
>JBPCVS010000062.1:0-5463 GCA_051010295.1 Parvibaculales bacterium
GCGCGCTGGCGGCGGCGTTTAAGCAATTCTGGTGTCCAGACAAATTGGCCAATATCAGTATCATTCATAATATCACCAGCCTATCTGCCAACAGCAAAACAAAAATGAAAAACAGATAAAAAATTGAATAGGTGAAAAGTAGCCCAGCCAATCGCGCCAGCACTGGCCGCTTCTCTTGTTTTTGTTGTTTTTGGCCAGCCAACAATAAAGCCACGCTCAAGCCGACAAATATAACATTCAGCACACCCGCCCCTGCCGCATAAAACAGGCCCGAAAAACCCAGCACATAAGGCAACTGCGAGACCCCAGCCAGCACCAAAGCATAGGCAAAAATATGCCATAAAGTTGCGCGTACCCCGCGCATCACAGGCAACATTGGCACATTGGCGGCTTGATAATCGGCATTGCGGAGCAGTGCCAAAGCCCAAAAATGCGGCGGTGTCCAAAAGAAAATAATGGCAAAAAACACCAATGGTTCAATCAATGGCTCAATGCCAATTTGCGGGCTGGCCGCCGCCCAACCAATCACTGGCGGCAAAGCCCCTGCCGCGCCACCAATAACAATATTTTGCGGGGTGCGGCGTTTGAGCCAAATCGTATAAACACCCACATAAAAGAAAATTGTAAAAGCCAGCAAAGCCGCGCTGAGATAATTTATCAACACCGCCATAGAAAACACCGATAAACCCGCCAGCCACAGCCCAAAACTCAGCGCGCTATCGGGGCTGATGCGCCCCGCCGCCACTGGGCGGTTTTGGGTGCGTGCCATACGCGCATCAATATCGGCATCATACCACATATTCAACGCCGCCGAAGCCCCCGCCCCTGCCGCAATTAAAATAATGGCCGATATTGCCAGCACTGGATGAATGGCCACAGGTGACATAACCAACCCAACCAGTGCCGTGAACACCACCAGCGACATAACACGCGGCTTCATCAGTGCCACATAATCAGCCACCGAACCAACATCACCCATAATTTGTGAGGGCTTATCTGCCTGATGATGTGCCTGATGATATGTATGCGACATTATTTCTCCATCGGAAGCGAGATTATCTGATTTTAGGTAGCTCGTTAAATTGGTGAAATGGCGGCGGTGAACTCAACGTCCATTCTAATGTTGTAGCACCTGCGCCCCATGGATTATTGCCAACGGGCTGGCGGCGGATAAAAGCCTGCGCCACACCAACCAGAAAAATCAACACGCCTAGTGCCGAAATATAGCTGCCAATCGATGACCAATAATTCCACCCCGCAAAAGCATCTGGATAATCGGCATAGCGGCGCGGCATGCCTGCTAAACCCAGAAAATGTTGTGGGAAAAAGGCCAGATTAACCCCAATAAAAGTGACCCAGAAATGCAATTTGCCGATAAATTCAGAATAGGCATAGCCGAACATCTTGCCGAACCAATAATACCAGCCCGCAAAAATGCCAAACACCGCACCCAGCGACAACACATAGTGAAAATGCGCCACCACAAAATAAGTATCATGATAAGCGCGGTCAACGCCCGCATTGGCCAGCATAACGCCTGTCACGCCGCCCAATGTGAACAGAAAAATAAAGCCTAATGCCCACAACATCGGGGTTTTATATTCAATAGAACCGCCCCACATGGTGGCAATCCACGAAAATATCTTAATGCCCGTTGGCACGGCAATCACCATTGTCGCCGCCATAAAATAGGCTTGCGCATTAAGGCTCATGCCAACTGTGAACATGTGATGCGCCCAAACAATAAAGCCGACAAAGCCAATCGCCACCATTGCATAGGCCATGCCAAGATAGCCAAAAATTGGTTTTTTAGAAAAAGTAGAAACCACTTGGCTGATAATGCCAAAGCCCGGCAAAATGAGAATATAAACTTCGGGATGGGCAAAAAACCAAAATAAATGCTGGAATAAAATGGGGTCGCCACCGCCTGCAGGGTCAAAGAAAGTTGTGCCAAAATTGCGGTCGGTCAGCAACATAGTAATCGCGCCCGCCAACACAGGCAACACCAATAACAGCAAAAACACCGTTACCAAAATTGACCAAACAAAAAGCGGCATTTTGTGCATTGTCATGCCCGGGGCGCGCATATTAAAAATGGTGGTGATGAAGTTAATCGCCCCCAAAATGGAAGAAATACCCGCCACATGGAGCGACAAAATGGCATAATCCATTGCTGGGCCGGGCTGGCCAGAAGTGGAAAGCGGCGGATAGACTGTCCACCCCGCACCCACGCCATCACTGCCCGGCGCGCCCTCTACAAAAATTGAAATAACCAGCAGGGTGAGCGAGACGGGCAATAGCCAAAAACTGATATTATTCATGCGCGGAAAGGCCATATCTGGCGCACCAATCATAATCGGCACAAACCAGTTGCCAAAGCCGCCAATCATGGCTGGCATGACCATAAAAAACACCATAATAAGCCCATGTCCAGTTATCAGCACATTATAAAGGTGATAATCGCCGCCCAAAATGCCGTCACCCGGAGTTTGCAATTCCATGCGTATCAGCACCGACATCGCACCGCCAATAATCCCCGAAATAATTGCGAAAATAAGATACATCGTGCCAATATCTTTGTGATTGGTAGAATAAACATAACGCCGCCAGCCCGTTGGGTGGTGTTCTTGTTCGGTGGTGTGTTCTGCTGTCGTTTCTGAAGCCATAATTCAAATTCCTCTTAAATTTTAGCGCGTATCTTGCGATTCGCCATTTCGTATGCCCGTTGTGGCTATCGCCAATTTGCCTTTAATGGTGTCAAGTGCGGCATATTCTTCTTGCGCGGCTTGCACCCAATCGGCAAATTCTTGTTTTTCCACCACTTCCACGCGGATAGGCATGAAAGAATGGCGCACCCCGCATAATTCGGAACATTGGCCATAGAAAGTGCCTGTTTCATTGGCCTTAAACCATATTTCATTGAGGCGGCCGGGCACCGCATCCATTTTTAGCCCAAAAGCAGGCATGGCCCAAGCATGCAACACATCAGCACTGGTAACAATTACGCGAATGGTGGTGTCAACTGGCACAACCATTGCCGTATCTGTGGCCAGCAAGCGCGGCTGGTTGCCCCGCTCTTCATCAGATAACATCAAACTATCAAAGGCAAAATCGCCATGATCGGGATATTCATAGCTCCAATACCATTGATGACCAACCGTTTTGATGGTGATGTCGGCTTGGGGAATGATGCGTTGAAAATATAATAAGCGAAAAGACGGAACAGCAATCACAATCAAAATAATAATGGGCACAATCGTCCACACAATTTCTATCAATGTGTTATGCGTTGTTTGGGAGGGGACTGGATTGGCACGCGCATTAAACCGCACCATCACATAAACCATCAAGGCCAGCACAAACAAAGAAATGGCCGTAACCAAAATCAATAAGAAATTATTAAAATCATGTATCATCGCCATATTGTCAGTTGCCGCTTTTTGCAAATTCAACTGCCAATCCACAGGTTGGGCGGCATGCAATGTTGTTGCGCCCCCCGCGCCGCCAACAAGCGCGCCCAAAACCAAACACAAAGAAAATCTAAAATGTGAAAAAAAACGCATGTCCATCCTCATCCATATTATTTATTTATAAAGCATTCACAAACAAAAAACAGGCTTTTATAGCCATATATCGCCTTATGAACATAATTATTTTCCTATTGCACATCATTGCTGATTCATTATCACTCGCCTATATAATAATATAGGATAAACTGTTTTATAGCACCAGCAAAGAGAGCAACTTTATGACACCGACACCGCAACAACTGTTTTTTGAGCAGACCGAATTTGAACCCGCGCATCTGCAAAATATGGTGACGCAAGCCCTTATGGGTGCAGATGATGGTGAATTATTTTTGGAATACACCCTATCGGAAGCTTTTTCTTTTGATGATAACAGGCTGAAACTTGCCAATTTTGACACCGCGCATGGCTTTGGCTTGCGGGCGGTGGTGGACGCGGCAGTGGGCTATGCGCATGCCAGCGAGCTGAGCGAGGCCGCCATCAAACGCGCCGCCGCCAGCCTGTCGCCCGTGCTGGCGGGGCATAGCGGGGTTGCCCCACCACCTGCAACGATGCCAACGCCCACAACGCCCACTGCATCTGGCGCAAAGCTTTATATGGATAAAAACCCGCTTGATGGCGCGGCTTTTACCGATAAGGTGAAATTGCTGGAAGAGATTAACGCCCATGCGCGCAAATTGGATAATCGGGTGCGGCAGGTTTCTATATCGCTGGCGGGCGAGTGGCAGGCGGTGTGCATTATTCGCCGCGATGGTGCGCCGCTTTATGATGTGCGGCCATTGGTGCGGCTGGATGTTTCTATTATTGTTGGCGAGGGCGACCGACAAGAAAGCGGCCATAGCGGACGCGGCGGACGCGCCGATTATGCGCAATGGCTGTCACCGCAAAATTGGCAAGCGCAGGTGCAAAACGCGCTCAAACAGGCTTTAACCAATTTGGATTCGGTGGCTGGGCCGGCTGGTGAAATGGATGTGGTGTTGGGGCCGGGCTGGCCGGGCATTTTGTTGCATGAGGCGGTTGGGCATGGGCTGGAAGGCGATTTTAACCGCAAAAAAACCTCCGCTTTTTCCGATTTGATTGGCCAGCGCGTGGCGGGCAAAGGCGTGACGGTGATTGATGATGGCACAATCCCCGATAGGCGCGGCTCTTTGAACATTGATGATGAAGGCACCCCCACGCAAAAAACCACCCTCATTGAAGATGGCATTTTAACGGGCTATATGCAGGACCGCATGAATGCGCGGCTGATGGATATGGCACCCACTGGCAATGGACGGCGCGAAAATTTTGCTTGCCAGCCGATGCCACGCATGACCAATACCTATATGTTGGGCGGCGATAAAGACCCGCAAGAGATTTTGGCCAGTGTGAAAAATGGCATTTACGCCACCTCTTTTGGCGGCGGACAGGTGGATATTACCTCTGGCCAATTTGTGTTTTCTTGCACCGAAGCCTATGAAATTAAAAATGGCAAATTGGGCGCGCCAATCAAAGGCGCAACCCTGATTGGCAATGGCCCAGAATCTATGCAACGCATCACCATGATTGGCAATGATATGGCACTGGATGAAGGCATCGGCACCTGCGGCAAAGCCGGCCAAGGCGTGCCAGTGGGAGTCGGCCAGCCAACCCTGCGCCTCAACGGTATCACAGTCGGCGGCACAGGATAAACCCCACATGCGGTGGTGGCGTTCAATCAGCCATAATATCTTGCATAATATCCTTCCTGCATGGCGCAAATGATGTGGGGATAACCCATAATATTATGTAAAAGACTGATTGATGTTCTGCATTACTCAAATCATTCTAAAGTGCGATTAGCAACAAATTGGGAGATGAGATAATGTATTGCAGAGTTGGCATCACCGATGATGTGAAAGAATCCAAGAAGCATTGGGAAACAAAATATCCTAAGCTAGATAATTGGCAAATTATT
>JBPCVS010000063.1:0-5805 GCA_051010295.1 Parvibaculales bacterium
TGCCCCAGCTTGTGCGCGCTGGTGACGCGCTGATTATCAATAATACCAAAGTTATTCCTGCGCGGTTGAGCGGGCGGCGCGTGCGCGGCCCACAAAATAATGACAAAAATAATACAGCAAAAATTGAAGTAACCCTGATTGAGCAACTTTTAGAGGCGGGGCAGTGGCGGTGTTTGTTAAAGCCAGCGCGCAAAGTTGCGGTGGGCGACCAGTTGATATTTGCCAGCACATCATCCCCCAGCACATCATCTAAAAGCGCGGTGGCCGATATTCTTGACCGCAAAGATGGCGAGGCGTGGCTACAATTTCGCGACATTGAGAAAACTGCCATGCACGATATTTTAGCCCAGCATGGCGTGATGCCTTTGCCGCCCTATATTGCCAGCAAACGCGCCACTGACAGCCAAGATAATACCGACTATCAAACCATTTTCGCCACGCAAGCGGGGGCAGTGGCGGCCCCCACGGCTGGTCTCCATTTCACTAAAAATCTGCTGGCCGATTTGCAAGCGCGAGGCATCACGCGGCACGACATCACTTTGCACGTAGGCGGCGGCACATTTTTGCCTGTTAAAACCGATGATACCGATTCCCATTTTATGCACCCCGAATGGGGGCAAATCACCGCCGCCACTGCCGATGCTTTGAACCAAACACGCGCCCAAGGTGGCCGCCTGATTTGTGTTGGCACAACATCATTGCGGCTGTTGGAAAGCGCGGCAGATGAAGCGGGCATAATCCACCCCTTTAATTCGCGCACCGATATTTTCATCACGCCCGGCTATCGCTTCCGCGCTGCCGATATGTTGCTGACCAATTTTCACCTGCCGCGCTCCACTTTGTTTATGCTGGTGGCGGCATTTGCGGGGCTGGACACTATGCAAGCGGCCTATGCCCACGCGATTGCGCAACAATATCGGTTTTATTCCTATGGCGATGCTTGCCTGCTAGAAAGACCACAAGAAAGGTAAAGCCCATGAATTTTACACTTACCCATCATAGCAAAAACGCGCCTTTGGCGCATTCTTATGATGAAAACGCGCCTTTGGCGCGATGCGGCATTATAGAAACCCCACGCGGTGCGATAAAAACCCCCGCCTTTATGCCAGTTGGCACTGCTGGCACGGTGAAGGCCATCTATCCCGACCAGCTGCGCGCATTGGGTGCCGATATTGTATTAGGCAACACCTATCATTTGATGTTGCGGCCGGGTGCGGAAGAAGTGGCGGCACTGGGCGGCTTGCATAAATTTATGCAATGGGACGCGCCGATTCTCACCGATAGTGGCGGGTTTCAAGTGATGTCGCTGGCCAAATTAGCCAAAATCAGCGAGGCGGGCGTGGCCTTTCAAAGCCATATTGACGGGCGCGAATACGCGCTTTCGCCAGAACGCAGCATTGAAATCCAACATTTGCTGGGCGCGACTATCAGCATGGTGCTGGATGAATGTATCGCTTTTCCGGCCAGTGAAAGCCAAGCGGAAAAATCTATGCAGCTTTCTATGCGTTGGGCGGCGCGCTCTAAACAGGCTTTTCATAAGCTTAATAATAATGCCCCTAATAATAATTGCGGCAATGGCTTGTTTGGCATTGTGCAAGGCGGCATTTATGAAAATTTACGCCAACAAAGCGTGGCCGCGCTCACACAGCTTGGCTTTGATGGCTATGCCATTGGTGGCTTGGCGGTGGGCGAGGGGCATGAAACAATGTTGCGCGTGTTGGATTTTACCATGCCGCATTTGCCAACACAAAAGCCGCGCTATTTGATGGGGGTTGGCACGCCTGAAGATTTGGTTGAAGCGGTGGCACGTGGCGTTGATATGTTTGATTGCGTATTGCCAACCCGCGCTGGGCGGCACGGCACAGCCTATAGCTGGCACGGCAAAATCAATATCCGCAATGCGCGCCACGCCGCCGACCCACGCCCGCTTGATGCCGCCAGCCCATGCGAGGCCAGCCATCGCTATAGCCGCGCCTATCTGCATCATCTCCATAAATGCGGTGAATATCTGGGGGCTATGTTGCTCAGTTGGCATAATCTGGCATTTTATCAACAGCTTATGGCGGCCATGCGCACCGCCATTGAAGCCGATAATTTTGCCGAGTTTCGCACTGAATTTTATGCCAAGCAACAAGCTGGCGATATTGAACCGCTTTAGGTTAAACTGGTTTTTCGCCCTCAATCGTCACCCGATAGAGTAGCCGCTCATAATCTTGATAATCATTGACCGCATAATGTTGCACAATGCGATTATCCCATATCGCCACCGTGTTTTCTTGCCAGCGAAAGCGGCAACAAAATTCGGGGCGGGTGGCATGGCGGCGCAAATAATTAAGCAAAGGCGCGCTTTCATCGCGGCTCATGCCCTTAAAACGCTGGGTGAACATATCATTGACAAATAAAGCCTTGCGCCCCGTAACAGGGTGGGTGCGCACCACAGGATGCACCACCTCATCATTGATGCTGTCATGCCATGTGTAGGTGATGGCGGCTTTTTTGTCATATCTGTCTTGCGTGCCTTTCATCGTATAGGCAGGGCCAGCCGAATGAACCGCCTGTAAATCTGCTATTATACTCTTCATCTTATCTGATAAGGTTTCATAGGCAAGCACTTGATTTGCAAACAAAGTATCACCACCATAAGGCGGAATAATTTGGCTATATAAAATTGACCCCATGCTGGGTTTTTCTTGGAATGTGTTGTCGCTGTGCCAAGCCGTGCCAAAAGCCGCCCGTTCGCCAGCAGGCTTTAACACTTTAATAATTTCTGGATAATCTTCCATTCCATCAACAATTTGGTGCTTTTCCAATGGTCCAAACCGTTGCCCCAACTCAATCAGCTCATCAAAATTTAATTGCTGATTGTGCATAAATAACGCGCCATGCGCGCCAAGTGCCGAGCAAATGCTATCAAATTCAGAATTGCTTAATTGCGCCAAGCTAACGCCATCAATCTGTGCGCCACACCCGCCCGTTAAAGGGTTTATTGCTATTGTCATTGTTCCTCCTCCAATTTTCTTTGGCTATTTTCTTTCAGCCAAATTACGACATTTTTTTCAAAATGCCACTAAAAGTTGCCAATATCTGTTCATCAGCCTGTTTGCCAGTATAAACACGTCCGCGCACAAAAACCAAGCTGCGCGTATTGCGCGTCACCGCGCCATCGGCATAGATTGGCTGGCCCAAAGGCGCGGCACCTTTCAAAAATTCCGTTTGGCAAGAAATCGTTACCGCATGGGCATCACCAAGTTCATCACGCGCAATCACAAATAGCGCGTAATCGGCAAAGCTCATCAACATGCCGCCATGCAAATAGCCGCCGCCATTCATGTGCTGGGGCGCGCCCAAAAACCCCGATACATAGTTGCCATTATCATCTTTGCGGAAAAAAAACGGGCCAGCATAGTCTTCAAAAGGCTCCTCTTCGCCCCAAACTTGCCAATCGGCAAATTCTGGTGGCCGCACTATCTCTTTCATGTCGTTCATGCTTGTCTCCTGTTGATGCAAAATAGCGATAAGAGTCTCGCATTGCAAGATGGCTCTTGTCTTTTCCCATGCACCAATTTTTTGAGGGGGGCGCATGGGAAAAAATAAACCAGAGGCGGAAAAGCGCACTAATGTTGCGTTAACACGCAACAAGTGTTTTTACCGCGAAGCGAGCACAATTGAAGCAAGGCTTGGTTTTGCAAAGAGATAATCTTGCCATTTGACAAGCTATACTTTTTCACGTTTCATAGCAATATATGGGCCGATATTATATGGGAGAGACGCAATGACAGATATGCAACTCAGCCAAACACGGCGGGTTTTATTGGTGCTAAATGGATTGGGTTTATTTTTGACAGCCATTATAGTCGGCTGGTTCTATATGTTTTTTCTTTTAGGCGCGGTGGATTTGTGGCCATTTGTCACTGATGTTGAGGTTAAAATTGGTGGCGACAGGCGCGCTTGGAATATGGCGCATCTGGAAGGCATCACCAATGGGCTGATGTTGTTGGCGCTGGCGGCAGTCGCGCCTTATATTCGGCTGGGCGCGACCGCACAGACAATTTTGTTTTGGTCATGGCTGGCTTTTGCATGGCTCTTTACGTTGCCAGCCGTTGCCAATGCGCTATTTTCAACGCGAGGTTTGGAATATGGCGGGGGTCCATTTTCAGGTGATGTCGTTACCAATAATATTATTTTTCTCACTGGCTGGCCGGCGGTGATTGGGGTGCATATCGGCATACCATTAGCGATTTTTGGCGCGTGGCGATTTTATAAAGAGGGGCGAGCATGAACGCACCACATAAACTCATTATTCGCAAAATTCCGTTTGATTTTGACGAGGATATCGCGCCCATTTGGAACACCAATAAGCCCGAATGGAGCCATATGGTCAATGGCGCATCATTGACGATGCCTTATCTTGAACCATTTTTAATTCGCACCATGCGCGAGGCTATTGGCGAGATTTCCGATGATGCGCTGATTGAAGATGCGCGTGGATTTATCGGGCAGGAAGGGCAGCATTATCAAAATCATCGCGCTTTTAATGAACGCCTTAAAGCCAATGGCTACCCGGAATTGGCGCACATTGAAGAGCAAATGGCTGCCGATTATCAACGTTTTCAGAACAAATCGCTCAAATGGCGACTGGCCTATAGCGCAGGTTTTGAAACTATGACAATGGGGCTGACCCAATGGCTGGTTAGCCAGCGGCGCAAATTATTTGCGGGGGCTGACCCATCGGTCACCTCGTTGGTGCTGTGGCACATGGTGGAGGAAACCGAACATAAAACAGTGGCTTTTGATGTTTATCAGCATCTTTATGGTGGGTATTTTGCGCGGGTGCGGGGGGTGTTTGATGGTAGCTGGCATGTGATGCGCTACAGTCATCGTGGCTATAAATTAATGTTGAAAAAAGACGGGCGCTGGTGGCAGTTGGCCAGTCGCTGGCGGTTACTCAAAATGGAAGCAAGTTTTCTGTTTAATGTCGGCAAATTGCTATTGGGTGCAATGTTGCCCGGCCATCACCCTGATGATATAAGCGACCCCGATTGGGTGCAACAATGGAGCAGTGCTTATCGCAATTTGGCGGAAGATGAAATCCCGTTGCTTGATACCAACCACCCCGAAATTCCAGCGCGCTTTGGGCGCGGCTGAAACCAGCGAAATAAATAAGCCTTGCGAAAAATGAGTGAAAAAGGTAGGAACGTTGCGCAAGTGGGCCCGTAGCTCAGGTGGTAGAGCAACTGACTTTTAATCAGTGGGTCGAAGGTTCGAGTCCTTCCGGGCTCACCATGCGCAATTGCAACTAAGTGGGGTTTGGCGGAGAGGGAGGGATTCGAACCCCCGGAACGCGCAAACGTTCAACGGTTTTCAAGACCGCCGCTTTCAACCACTCAGCCACCTCTCCATCTTGAAATTGTGCAAATGGCATAGCTTGAAACGCGCTTTTATTCAAGAAACTAATTTTTTTCCCTTTCCCTATAACGAATCCGTTAAATTGCATTATAGTTTATTGATGGAGACTCTCTAGCGGGTGGCGTATGAAACAGACAAATATATTTTTTGACACATTTTTTAGTAGGGCGGCTATCAGCAGAGTGGCAATTTTTGTTGCGCTAATGATGGGGCTAACGGCCTGTAGCGGCGGCATTATAAAAAACAAAACACAAGGCCGCCAAGTGGCAGCCGGTGGCATTTATAAAATTGGCAATCCTTATCAGATTGACGGCGCATGGTTTTATCCCCGCGAAAACGCCAAATATGACAAACAGGGTATTGCCTCATGGTATGGCGAAAAATTTCATGGCAGACGCA
>JBPCVS010000064.1:0-4727 GCA_051010295.1 Parvibaculales bacterium
GTGGGAAGACCTTATTCGTGGCACGCAAAAAATTGACATGAGTAGCGTGTCTGACCCTGTGATACGGCGCGGCGATGGCACATGGCTTTATAGCCTGCCAAGCGTGGTGGATGATATGGATTTTAATGTAAGCCATGTTATTCGCGGTGAAGACCATGTTACCAACACCGCGACACAGATAGAGATGATTGCCGCATTGGGTGGACAAGTGCCAGCTTTCGCGCATTTTTCTTTATTGCTGGCCGAAGATGGCAGTGCATTATCAAAAAGACTTGGCGATTTGATGAATGATTTGACATTGCGCGAATTGTGCAAAGCGGGCTATGAGGCGATGGCACTTAATAGTTTGCTGGCACGGCTTGGCACTTCTGATGCGGTTGTGCCAGTGCAGAGCATGGATGAACTGATTGCCGATTTTGATATAGCGCGCTTGGGGCGTGCGCCTGCGCGGTTTAATCGGCAAGATGTGGCGCGGCTCAATGCGCGCATTTTGCACGATATGGCTTATGCGGTGGCGCAACCACGCCTTGCCGCATTGGGCGTAACACAAGATGAAAATTTTTGGCAAGTGGCGCGGGGGAATCTTAATTTGTTTTCTGATATTACCGCTATTCAAAATTTGATTGAAGGGCAGGTAACGCCGGTGATTGAAAGCCAAAATGCCGATTATCTGGCGCAGGCATTGGCGGCTTTGCCAGCCGCACCTTTAGATGGGGATAGTTGGACAATATGGACGACAGCATTAAAGCAACAAACCGGGCGCAAAGGGCGCGACTTGTTTATGCCGCTTCGGTTGGCACTCACGGGGCAAGCGCATGGGCCAGAAATGAATTTTTTATTGCCGCTTATCGGCTATGATAAAGCCGCTATTCGCTTAAGTGGCAAAACAGGCTAAACATAGAAAATGACAAAAGAACGGCTTTATATTTTTGATACCACCATGCGCGATGGGCAGCAGACTTCTGGCGTGGATTTTGCTGTGGCCGATAAAATTCGGCTGGCGCGGGCGTTGGACGCGCTAGGGGTGGATTATGTGGAAGGCGGTTATCCCGGTGCCAACCCCACTGACACGCAATTTTTTGAAATGTTAGATAATGAGGGTGGGCTAAAAAATGCTGCCGTTACGGCTTTTGGTATGACCAAACGCGCCGGGCGCAGTGCCGATAATGACCCGGGTTTTGCCGAAATTTTGGCGGCCCCATCGCAGGCTGTTTGTTTGGTGGCCAAAGCGTGGGATTATCATGTTGATGTGGCGTTGGGTATTTCTAATGAAGAAAATATCGCCTCCATTAAAGATAGTGTGGCGGCGGTGGCGGCCACCGAGCGCGAAGCGATGATTGATTGCGAGCATTTTTTTGATGGCTATAAGGCCAATGCCGATTATGCGCTGGCCTGTGCCGAAGCCGCGCTAGAAGCGGGGGCGCGTTGGGTGGTGCTGTGCGACACCAATGGCGGCACAATGCCTGACGAGATATTTGAAATTGTTAGCACATTGGCGGCACATTTGCCCAAAGAAAAGCTGGGTATCCACACCCATAATGATACGGAAAATGCAGTTGCTAATACATTGGCGGCCATTCAAGGCGGGGCGCGACAGGTGCAAGGCACAATTAATGGCTTAGGCGAGCGATGCGGCAATGCCAATTTGGTATCGCTTATTCCAACCCTATTGCTCAAGCCGCATTATGGCGATAATTTCACCACCAATATCGTGGCCGATAAATTGCCGCAGCTCCGCCAGCTCTCTTTATTATTAGATGATATTCTCAACCGCACACCCAACCATCACGCGCCTTATGTGGGGGCTTCGGCTTTTGCCCATAAGGGGGGCATTCATGTATCAGCCGTGATGAAAGACCCTACCACCTATGAGCATGTGCCGCCTGAGAAAGTTGGCAATGAGCGCAGTATTTTGGTGTCCAATCAGGCCGGGCGAAGCAATGTGATTAACCGCCTCAAAGCCGCCAAAATTGCTTTTGATGAAAAAGACCCCGCGATTGACCATATTTTGCGCGAGGTGAAAGATAAAGAGCTGGCAGGCTATAGCTATGATGGCATTGGTGCGAGTTTTGAATTGCTGGCATTGCGGCAAATGCAGCTTTTGCCCGATTATTTTCAGGTGCAAGAATATGATGTGCAAGTGTGCCAAAGTGCTACGGGGTCTTCTACAAAAGCCTGTGTTACATTGGTGATTGATGGTGAGGCGATTGAAAGCTGTGGGTCGGGCAATGGCCCTATCAATGCGCTGGATATGGCTTTGCGCGGGGATTTGAAACGTTATGCGCGCTATATTGAGGATATGCGGTTGATTGATTTTAAGGTGCGTATCCTCAATACTGGCACCGAGGCGGTTACGCGGGTGACGATTGAAAGCGCAGATAAATCTGGGCATAGCTGGCGCACAATCGGCGTTAATGCCAATATCGTGGTGGCTTCTTTTGAGGCATTGCACGATGGCGTGATATATAAATTATATCGTGATGGTGTGTCATCTGCACCAATCGCGTAATATCTATGGGCAGATGTGAAAAATTATTGAGAAAGGAAAACCGATGACAGCCCTTCGTTCTATTTTGTTTCCGGTGCATGCCGAAGGATATAAATTCGGGTTTATTTTCGCACTAATCACGGTGGTATTATTTGCCATGAGTGATGTGTTGGGTTGGTTAGGTGTTATTTTAACACTCTGGTGTATTTGGTTTTTCCGCGATCCATCGCGGGTTACCCCACAACGCACTGGGCTGGTGATAAGCCCTGCCGATGGTGTGGTTAATATGATAGCAATGGCTGTGCCGCCGCCTGAATTGGAGCTTGGTGATGAGCCATTGCCGCGTGTTTCGGTGTTTATGAATGTGTTTAACTGCCATATTAACCGCATGCC
The DNA here is from genome assembly GCA_051010295.1 of Parvibaculales bacterium. Classification (GTDB taxonomy): domain Bacteria; phylum Pseudomonadota; class Alphaproteobacteria; order RS24; family RS24; genus JBPCVS01. The sequence continues at coordinate 2,882 of JBPCVS010000064.1, forward strand.
GATTGCTGGCACAGTGTGCCGCTCGCTCTATCACACGGGGTCATTTATCAATGCTAATCTTGATAAGGCGAGTGAAGATAATGAGCGGCAAAGCTTGCTGATTGAAACTGAGGCGGGCGAACAGCTTGTTGTGGTGCAGATTGCTGGTTTGGTGGCGCGGCGGGTTGTGTGCTGGGCTGAAGAAGACCAAAAACTTGTCGCTGGCGAGCGGTTTGGGCTTATCCGTTTTGGCAGTAGGTGCGATGTATATTTGCCCAAAGGCACAGTGCCGCAAGTGGCGGTTGGCCAGTTGGCGGTGGGTGGCGAAACAATTTTGGCTGACCTAAAATCAAAAGAAAAATTGCGCGAAACAATCACCAGCTAGATAGCGCAATATATGAGATGGAGCAGGGCGCATGGACGGCACAGATTCAAAACATAAAACAGAGGGTGAAAAAAAGCTGAGTGCGCGCCGCTTGCCGTTGCGCCGCATGGTGCCGAATATTGTTACTTTGCTGGCTTTTGGCATTGGCTTGACGGCTTTGCGTTTCGGCTTTGAGGGGCGTTTTGAAACCGCCATGATTTGTGTGGTGGTGGCAATTTTTCTTGATGCGTTTGATGGGCGGCTGGCGCGGGTTTTGAAAGCTGAAACCCCGCTTGGCGCGCAGTTGGATAGTTTGGCCGATTTTGTCAATTTTGGCATTGTGCCGCCAATTTTGGTGTATCTTTGGGCGTTGCAAGAAACCAGTCGCTTGGGCTGGGCGGTGGTGTTGCTATTTGCGGTTTGCTGTGCGTTGCGCTTGGCGCGGTTTAATGTTGACCTTGAAGATGCCGACCGCCCCGCTTGGAAAATGCGATTTTTTGTCGGTGTGCCATCGCCCGCAGCCGGCGGATTGGTGATGTTTCCGCTTTATCTGCATTTTGCTGGAATTTATGATTTGCGCATCATGCCGCTTTTATTATTGGCCTATATGGTGATTATTGGCTTGTTTATGGTGAGCCGTTTTCCCACCTATTCAAGCAAAGGCGCGTCACCCACCATTCGCCGCGATATGGTGTTGCCGCTTATGCTGTTGATTGGCGGCACAATGGTCGCCTTGCTTACTTTTACATGGATGACGCTTGGCTTATTTAGCATGCTCTATGTGCTGTCAATGCCATTTAGCTTTGTGGCCTACCACCGACTAGCGAACTAACGTGCAAGGGAAAAGAATAAACGTCCATCTGCTGGCGCGGATGAACGTATAAGAGAAAAAAACAAGGGCGAATGGGAAAAGACCGCGTCCATCTGCGCCAGCAGATGGCGACCCGTCCAAAGCGGCCTGCGCATTATGCGAGTGAAGCGCGCATAATTGACGCAAAGGCATCGCTTTGGAGAAAGAAGAATCAAACTAGAAGCAAAAAAATTGGTGCAAGGGAAAAGACCACGTCCAACCGCATAAAGCGCGGAAGGCGCACTAATGTTGCGCTAATGCGCAACTAGTGCTTATACCGCGCAAGCGGTTGGCGACCCGTTCATTTTTATTTACAAAGTCTGCGTGGCGTGTCCGCTTGTGGATAAATTGGTTAGGGGGGTGCGCCCCCCAAAAATATTTTTTAACCCTTGAAACGCTTGATGAGCGTGTAAAACATAAAAATTTTATGTTTTGGTGACAACTATCTATTGACGAAGTTTCCGAAGCCCACCACTATATGTAGTGTCTAGTAGGTTATGGCCTATCAACAGAGCATTGGTCGCTAATGCTATATTTACACCGAATGAAGTGGTTTTCTGTGATAAATTCGGCATCTGGTGGGGGTGATTTTGCTGTGATTCAGAATATGAGAGCAAGAGTGATAGAAACGAAATTAAAATGGGAAAGGTTGT
>JBPCVS010000065.1:0-2838 GCA_051010295.1 Parvibaculales bacterium
TTTGTTTTTCTCTTATACGTTCATCCGCGCAAGCGGATGACGGCTATTCAAAGTCTGTCGGGCGCGTTCGCGCTTGCGCGAACTGACGCGGTATAAGCACTTGCCGCTTTAGCGGCTTAGTGCGCTTTCCGCGCTTTGGGCACCGACATAGACTTTGTAAAAAAAATGAACGGGTCGCCAACCGCTTAACGCGGTTGGACGTTTATTCTTTTCCCATTCACGTTATATTTTGACTCGCTGTCCACTCCACCTACCCCTCCCGCTCAATAGCAAATGGGGCGGGTTCACCCGCAAGGCCGCCCTTTAGGGCGGCCACAAGGATTCGCCTTGTTCCCATCTGCTGTTTGAGCGGGAGGGGTAAAAAGTAGAAATTACCCATCTGCCAGATAGATGTTTTATTTTTTCCCTTGCTCACAATTTCATGCCCCAAAAATACCACGTCCTCAAAAGATTGGGTGGGGCAAGGCGAAGCCTTGTCGCCGTTTCCAAAGGAAACGGCTTGCGGGTGAACCCGCCCCACCCAATCTTTTGAGGGCGTGGTATTTTTTGGGGGCATGAAATTGTGGACGCAGGAAAAAATAAAACATCTATCTGGCAGATGGATATTTGTTCTTTTCCCATTTAATAATTTTTTTGGCGGTTGGGTTTTTATATCTTCCCATAATTTGCTTGCTCGCCCAGCTCTTCTTCAATGCGGATGAGTTGGTTATATTTTGCCAATCGGTCAGAGCGCGACAGCGCACCGATTTTAATCTGGCCGCAATTTGTTGCCACCGCCAAATCGGCGATGGTCGCGTCTTCCGTCTCACCAGAGCGATGCGACATCACCGCCGCATAGCCCGCCTTATGCGCCATTTCCACTGCTTCCAAAGTCTCGCTCAATGTGCCAATCTGGTTGACTTTCACCAATATCGCATTGGCGACATTTTGGGCAATGCCATCGCGCAGCCGCGCTGGATTGGTGACGAAAATATCATCGCCTACGAGTTGCACCTTATCGCCCAAAGCCGCCGTCAATGCTTGCCAGCCGTCCCAATCATTTTCGTCCATGCCGTCCTCAATAGACACAATCGGATAGCGCGCACATAAATCTTGCCAATAGCCCACCATGCCATCGGCATCTAGTTTTTTTCCCTCACCCGCCAAATGATAAACGCCTTTTTTGCAAAATTCAGAAGCCGCAGGGTCAAGCGCCAATGCCACCTCTTCGGCGGGCTTATAACCCGCTTTTTCAATGGCTTTCATAATATAACCAAGTGCCGCATCGGTGCTGGCCAAATCGGGCGCAAAGCCGCCCTCATCGCCCACGCCAGTGGACAGGCCATCGCTCGCCAACAGGTTTTTCAATGTGTGAAACACCTCTGCCCCCACGCGCACCGCCTCAGCAAAGCTGGGCGCGGCCACTGGCATAATCATAAATTCTTGCACATCTATCGGGTTGTCGGCATGCGCACCGCCATTGATGATATTCATCATCGGCACGGGCAAAAGCCGCGCCCCCGCGCCGCCAACATAGCGATAAAGCGGCGCGCCCTGCGCCTCCGCCGCCGCTTTGGCCACCGCCAAAGACACCCCAAGAATCGCATTCGCGCCTAGCCGTGCTTTATTTTTTGTGCCGTCCAGCGCACATAAAATATGGTCAATATGCAGTTGCTCGGTTGCGTCCATGCCGCCAATGGCCGAAAAAATCTCGCCATTCACCGCATCCACCGCTTCGCGCACGCCTTTGCCGAAATATCTTTTTTTGTCATTATCGCGGCGTTCGGCAGCTTCATATTGGCCAGTGGAAGCCCCCGATGGCACGGCCGCACGGCCAAAACTGCCATCTTCCAAAACAACATCCACCTCAATAGTCGGGTTGCCCCGACTATCAAGAATTTCGCGCCCAATAATGTCTAAAATGGCAGTCATAGATGGCCTCTAAATTTATATCTTTGTCTGTTGTCTTAAACCAAATCTGCCACTTCTGCAAATCGCACTTGACGAATTGCCCACGCTTGGGTCAAGTGCCGCTATGGATGACAATAGCACAGCACTGGTTTTATTTTCGGGCGGCCAAGACAGCACCGTTTGTTTGGCCTATGCGCTGGCCACTTATGACCGCGTGGAAACACTGGCTTTTGATTATGGCCAGACGCACAAGGTGGAGCTAAAATGCCGCGCAACAATTTTGCAGAAAATTGGCGCGATTAACCCCGATTGGAGCGCGAAGCTGGGCGATGACCATAATTTGGAGATACCCGCATTGGCGGCGATTGGTGGCACAGCTTTAATCGGCGATGGCGATATTTTTATGCAAGAAAATGGGTTGCCCTCTAGTTTTGTGCCGGGCCGCAATTTGCTATTTTTAACCTATGGCGCGGCACTGGCCTATCGGCGAGGGCTGCAGATATTGGTGGGTGGTATGAGCGAAGCCGATTTTTCTGGCTATCCCGATTGCCGCCGCGAAACACTGGACGCACTGGAAACCGCCCTACAAAAAGGCATCGCAAGCGATATAAATATAGACACGCCACTGATTTATAGCGACAAAATGGCGGCGTGGATAATCGCGCAAGAGCTGGGCGGAGACGCGCTGGTGGAATTGATTATTGAACATAGCCATAGTTGCTATCGCGGCGACCGCAGCCAACGCCATGATTGGGGCTATGGTTGCAATAATTGCCCCGCCTGCGATTTGCGGCGCGGTGGTTTTAATAAATGGGCGCGACAAAAATGAGCTATGCTGTCAAAGAAATTTTTTACACTTTGCAAGGCGAAGGCGGACGCGCTGGCCGCCCTGCGGTGTTTTGTCGCTTTGCGGGGTGTAATCTCTGGTCGGGGCTAGAGCGCGACCGC
>JBPCVS010000066.1:0-6409 GCA_051010295.1 Parvibaculales bacterium
CCAGTGGCGTTGCGCCCAAATAATGTGCCTTGCGGCCCGCGCAACACTTCGGCACGTTCCATATCAAACAACATGAAACCCGCCCCAGACATTTGGCTGATATAAACCTCATCAACATAAATGGCGATGGGGCTTTCTACATTGGTGGTGAAATCATTATTGGCCACACCGCGAATACCAATCGCGTAATTGGCCTCGCCATTGGGCTGAATCATTGATACACCCGGGGTGAGTGCCGTAATCTCTTGCGCGTTGGTGTAGCCCAAGGCTTGCATCTGGTCGCCTGTTACAGCCGTGATGGCAATGCCCACATCTTGAATGTTTTGCTCACGTTTTTGGGCGGTTACCACCACCTCATCGGTGAAAACATTGCCCGCTTGTTGCGCCATAGCTGGTGCTGATAGCGCGGTTAAAGCCAGTGCTGACGCGATTGTTAGCCCGCTTAATTTCTTTTGAGTTAAAAACATGTGTGTCTCCCACGTTGTACTTATGCCCCTGTTACATTTTAGGCCTCGGCGCAAATTTAGTCATAATTGACTAAACTTGCAAGTGCTTTTTTTATTTATCAAATTTATTTATTAAATGTTATAAGTAAATGGAGTGGCGGAGGATTAAACCTCTTTTGAAAAAAATGTTGTCATTCAGGGCGTGGGGGCTATAATTTCTTAATTATGGCATTATGCCAATAAGAGATAAAAGGAGATAAACTATGTCAGTTTTTGTAGTGATACTTGGCAAAAACCAAGTTTTAGATGAAGAAAAACTTGCCAGTGTATCAAGTCAAAAACCCTACAAAATAAACGACACATCTTTTCTCGTTACATCCGATGAATTGACTTCGGATGTATCTGAAGAATTGGGAATGAATGATGACCAAGCAGTGGAGGGCGTTGTCTTGAGCTTAAATGGCGCACGCGCAGGATGGTTTTCTGCGGCAGTATGGGAGTGGCTGAATAAGGCCCAAAAAAATAAATGAGTAACGGTAACCCTAATAATATCACCCCATTGCCAACACCATCAGCTAATACGAGCAGTGGTGGAAGCGGTGGTGGCGATGATTTGAGCGCGAGGGTTGCTGTGCTGGAATCCGAATTAAAACATTTGGCCACGAAAGCCGATATTGCCAATTTGAAAATATGGTTTTTAGGAACTTTCCTTGCTTTGGCGTTGCAGCTTATTGGCATTGCCCTTTTGTTGTGGCGAGTGTTTGCCGTCTCTGGTGGCTAGCATTGTATATAATCCCTCTATTTTGCTTTTTTATTTATCAAATTTATTTATTAAATGCCGCCTGATGGTGGCGATTTCTACATCGCGTTTTACTTTTCGCAATGCGTTCACCTCTGCCGCGCCATAAGGCACAAAATCATCAGGCATATTTGCCCCATCAAAACGCGGCAAAAGCCAGTTCATCAAAGCCGCCAAGCGGGCATCGCTCAAAGGTGCGCCAGCAACACCCGGCACCTGCACCAAAAAAGCGCGCCCGCCCTCAACACTCAAAAATTGCGCCACATTGCCGCGCAATATGGGCACGCCATTTTTATCATTGGCACCTGTTGCACCATGACACCCTTGGCACTGCATCGCCCAATCAAACCATGCGGTAGAGCCTGTCTCATATTCATAATCTTGTGCGCTGGCCGCACTTTGAAATGCCAACAAAATTATCACCAGCCGCCACCAATAAATAAAACCCATCGCCCTACTGCCCCGCCGCCAAAACTTTGCTTCGCAATGCCAGCAATGCTTTGGCAGATATTTTGTTATCCCGTAGCCGTTTTACATCAGCCGCACTAAATAATGGCGCGTCCGCTTTTTGTGCCGCCGTGCCAAAACGCGCCACCAAATCATTCAACAAAGCCGCCACCTGTGCATTGTCCAAATCCGCCACCACAGAAAACATAGCCCCGCGATAGGACTGCCCATTAACCGCAATAACCCCCCGAATACCTTGAACAACCACACGCGCTAAATAATCCCGCGCCTGTTGGGTGTTTATCAAAGTCGGCACATGCCCCTGCAAAGGCGGATAAACGCTTGGCACACCCGCACCATTTGGCAAATGACAAGCCGCACATCTTTTATATAAATTTTTAGCCGCATTTGGCTTTTGCGCGGCCATCGCACCATTGATAAATGGCACAAATGCAAGCACCACAATAGCGAAAAACCGAGTCATAGGTTGCGTCAACTATTCGTCTAGGGCAACGCCCAAAATGACTGCCGTTGAACAATGATAGACACGATTTTGCGACCCCAAACACCAATTAATATCATTATTGGCTTGCGGGCGCACCACTGGGCGGTCGTCATCATTGCGGTTACATAAGCACCGACCACAACTCTCAACACCACAACAATCATTATAAGAAATAACATATTTGCGCTTATCGGCAGGGTTTTGGCAAGTGCCAATCCATGTAATTGGCGACATTTCTGTGCCGGGTGGACAAGCATTTTGGGTGCCACCGCAACACGCACACAAAAACCCATCAATGCCGCAATAACGCCAATAATCACAAGAAGATGGGTCGCCTGGGTCCAGCTTATTGCCAGTCGTCTGTGAAGCAACACTGGGATAGCCATTATCGCCCGCGCCCTCATTGCTGGCACTACTGGCGGCATTGGCACGGGCAATCGGCAAAAGCGGCAAAGCAGCTTGGCCAACCAAAATGCCCCCCAACGCGCCCAAAATGCCGCGCCGTGATGTGCGCCGCGCCAAACCGCGCATGAGTTTTTCACTCAATCTATTCATTTTTTCACTGGATTTATCCTGCATGGCTTTCTTCCTCCGCTTTACCTTGTTGGTGGATGAAGTCTTGCAAAGAGGCAACATTCATCCTCTGCGCCTCTAGCAAACTTTCCAAATGCTCGCGTGTATTGACCAAACCAAAAGCCGATATGCGCCCTTTAGGGTTTATCAGCACCGCATAAGGCAATTTAGAAACCCCATAAGCCATGCCTAATTGGTCAGAAATCAAATAATCACTGCGCGGCAAATCATGCGCCTGAATATAGGCTTCATGGGCTTGCACATCTTCGCCCGCACTGGCGTAATAAAATTGTATGTGTTTCCACTGTCGGTTGAGTTGCGCCATAATGGGCAATAGGCTTTTGCAAACCACGCAATCAGGCGACAAGAAAAACAACAAAGTAGAAGCCGCATCTGGGCGCGGTGCGCCAATCGTCACATTGTCCCCCGCCAAGCTGGTTAAAGCCAGTTGCGGGGCGGTGTCATCTACCGCTAATTCTGTGTTCATGGCCAATGCACCCGCCGGAGCAACACGTTCAAACAACACACCAAATTGGCGCAACATGGCCAAATTGACAATCACCAAAGCGGCAAAGCCAAGCCACAATAAAATATGCGAAAAAAGGGCTAAATCAGACATATCTTACCCCTCTTATCTCTCTTATTTGTGCCGCTATGCTCATTAGATTTTCAATCAGCACAATCAACAAATTAAGAAAAATGGCCGCAACAATGGCGAGGGCGATTAAACGCCCCTCAGACATCGCAATTATATGGGTATTAGGGGAGGTTGTAATTGCAAGACCAAGTGCCATTGTCGCAACCATACCGTTGCGCAAAGCTAACCAAACAGCTTGTTGCACAGCAGTTACTGAATAGCTGGTTGTTGTGAATATCCAGCTACACCCGCAGTCAAAATCATCGCGACCGCGAGCGATATTAATACCGATGGCTAAACTATAAATCAGCATTAAAGCTGTTATTGCCAGCCCACCATAAAGCGGCATGGCAAACACCATCAGCAAACAAATTGCCTCAAAAGCCATCACCATTATAGAAGCCAGAGCAACCAGAGGTTTTGGCAAGAGTGCGTAGCCATCTAGCACCGCGATAAAATGCGACGGATGCCACAATTTTTTGGCCAGTGATGCGCCGATAAATAGCACCAAAAAACCCTGAATAAAAATTGCCAAATGCAGAGCCATTATTGCACCCCATATAATGTGTAAGGTGTGGCAGGGCCCCAACCACCTATTGTGCGCTGGTGGCGGCCTTTCAAATCGTAAATATCAATTTCCATACTGGCATTGGTAACCGCCAATAATTGCTGTTTGCCATTGGTAATCTGAATTGAAAAACCATCGGTTTGGAGTGGCAATATATTGACAATGCGCTGGGTTTTTGCATTTAACACATAGATGGCTTGCCCACCCCATTTATGGTCGCCAACGCCCGCATTGGCGCGCATCAAAACATAGAGGCGGCCTTGCCTATCGGCGGCCAATATCTGCCAGCCCGAAGGCCGCGCATTTGGCAAAGCTTTCGCATGCGCTGTTGGAATATCCCAAGCAGGCGGAATTTTGGCTTTGGCCGAACGCAAATCAAGGGCTTGGATACTGCCGCCATAACTGGCCAGATAAGCCGTTTTACCAATCCAAGCGGGCTTCATAAATAGCGCGTTATCATCAATATCATTAAACATGCGCGAGCGCACCAATTTGCTTTGGCGGCCCTTATTGTCAAGCTTTATACTCAACAAACTGCCATCATTGCACAAAGTGGCAAAGCCGCGCCGCCCTTGCGGATAAACCAGCATACAGCCCGCCACATCAATTTCATTCACCACTTTACGTTTTTTGCGGTCAATAATTGTTACACTAGAAGCCGGCGTGAAGTTGAACACCAAAATAAATTTATCATCATGCGTTGTCTGCAAAGCAGATGGATGCGTGACAACCTGAAATCGCTTGCCCGCGGGCAATATCACTTCGCCTTCATGGTGCAATGTATGGGCATTATAAATGGACAGCACATCAGTTTGCTCACCGCGTGTGCCACGCGAGAAAAAACTTTCGGCAACGTAAAGCTCATCACCATTGCGCGATTGCGTGAAAGAGGCAAATTGTGCCGCGCCAATCATGCCGCGCACATTGCGCGTTTTGGATGCGGGGTCAATCAACATAATTTTGCCACTGCTCAGATTGAAAAAAGCGACATCATGGGCAAATAACCAACCATTTGGTAATTGGCTTGGCAAACTAACCACATTGGGCACTGGCTCGGCAGGCAACTGCGCCACAGCACCGTGCCAGCCACAAATACTAAAAATGAGAACAGACAACCACAGCCGCCCAAAGCCGCTTGGCAAGATAGCCTTATGCAAGATATTATGTAAGTTCGTGCGCATTTTCTCCTGCCCCCAATTTGTTTCAGTTTTATCACTCTTCTATAATTAAACAAGTTTAGGCACAAATGACTATTCTTGCAAGAACTATATTTTACCCACCCACAGATAAGCCCACATCTTGCCAACAGCCATTATTTCATTCATTATAGTTTTAACTGACTTAAGAAAGACAGTAAATTATGCGCGACCTAAAACTCATTCCCGACACACCTGCGACTATTTCACTAAAGGGACAGGCGACGATATTGACTATTTTAACCGCCGCCCGTGATGTGTTTATTGACAATGGCTATGGGGCTTTTTCGTTGCGCCAAGTTTCGCAAAAATGCGGATTGGCACGGGGCAATATCACTTATTATTTTGCCAGCCGCGATGAATTGCTGGCCGCCTTGTTGCGCGCCATTATTAGCGGATATATGTGGGATTTTGACCATATCATATCTGAAGATAAGGCCGATGAAGAAAAACTGGCCGATATTATCACCCTCATCATCAATGATTTAAGCACACATGAAACCTCTATGTTTTTCCCTGAATTATGGGCATTATCCAGCCATAATGAGACCGCCGCCCAAGAAATGAAGCGGCTCTATGACGATGCGCGCAAACACATCATCCGATTGATTAAAGCCATCAACCCGCATTTGAGCCAAGATGATAGAGAGGCACTCGGCTTGTTTATCTCGGCCGCGATGGAAGGACAAACGCCCTTTATTGGCCATAGTCGCGCTTTTGCCAAGCGACTGCCGCAAATCCGCGCCATTGCCATTTATAATTTTATTGACCTTATACAAAATATACGCCCGCAAGATATGCAGGCCAAATCCACATAAGGCCAAACCATCTAAGGAGAGCAACTATGCCAACAATTAAAAATTTCAAAGACAAAGTAGCAATTATTACAGGTGCGGCGGGCGGCATTGGGCTGGATATTGCCAAAGCATTGGCACACGCTGGCGGCCATTGCGTGATTGCCGATATTGACCAGCAAGCCTGTGACCAAGCAGCCGCACAAGTGGCGGCACAGATGGAAGAGACGCGCGGACGCGCTATTGGCAAAAAATGCGACATCACCGATAAGGGCGAGATTGTCGCGCTGGCCGATTTTGCATGGCATGAATTTGGCCATGTTGATTTGCTGTTCAACAATGCTGGCGTGGGCGGTGCCAATGGCCAATCTTGGAAAGTAGATGAGCGCGATGTGCGCTGGGTTTTTGAGGTTAATTTTTTCGGCAACTGGAATATGTGTATGG
>JBPCVS010000067.1:0-6422 GCA_051010295.1 Parvibaculales bacterium
ACGATGATTGGCACTTTGATTATGCTTAATGTGGCCAGCCATGCCGAGGCCGAGCAATGGGCGGCCAATGATCCCTATGCCAAAGCGGGGTTATTTGAAAAAGTTGAAATACGCGGCTGGCAACATGCGCTTGGCACCCTTGTGCCAGAAGGCGCGTGAGATGGCTTTTTGGTTATTCAAATCAGAACCCAACACTTGGGGCTGGCGCGACCAGCAAAAACGCGGCACACGCGGCGAGCATTGGGATGGGGTGCGCAATTTTTTGGCCAATAAGAATATGAAAACAATGAAGCTGGGCGAGCGTGGCTTTTTTTATCATTCGGTCAATGAAAAATGCATTATGGGAACAATATCTATCATTAAAGAGCATTACCCCGACCACACCGACCCGAAAGGCCGCTTTGGCATGGTTGACATTATGGCACTGCAAGCCGCCAAAAATTTTGTAACACTGGCGGAAATTAAAGCCGAACCGCGACTGGCCGATATGGTGCTGGTTAATAATTCGCGCCTATCGGTGCAGCCAGTGCGTGCCAATGAGTGGAAACTGGTTTGTGCGATGGCGGGGCTTGACCCCAACCGCACCACACCCGTTTAAAAGGCTACATTATGCCAACAATGCGGGCGGCACTATTCGTCATCTAGTGCCGCGCTGACCTGCGGTGCCAGCTCTGCTAATTGTGGGCTAGCCGAAAGCGCGTTATCAATCATCGCTTGGCCGGCGGCATTATAATCTTCTTGCTCCATGCCCACCAACACAAATAAATAGCCAGTTTTTGGATTGGTGGCGTGTCTATATACGCGACTGCCGCGCAATAATCCATCAGCACTTTGTTTTGAAATGCTGATAGCATTCGTAACATCTTGCGAGCCAGTACTTTTGATGGTGCGGGTAAGGGCATTTTCAACACGCAGTTGTAATGCCCGTGCTATCTCATCGCGCGCACTTGCTGCCGCCAATGTGCGCTGATAATCAAACCCCGCCCCCGTTTTCGGGTGAGAGGCGACCTGCGATATTGGCAACCCCCGATGGGAGGTGGCGCATACCCATGCGGGTGCGGACGTTAGGCCATCTTCAAATGTGCAACTATCGGCCACATCAGCTTCAGTTTGGCTGGGATTATAAGCGACTTCTTTTTTATCCCCGCCACAGGCCGATAAAAAGCCCACGGCCAGAGCAACGATCACTAGATTAAAATGTTTCATTTTTTTCTCCTGTTCAAATTTTACTCGGTTTGTCTAATCTTTCCTGCAACGTTTCCATCAAAGGTTTTTTGGCGGAGCGCACCGCACGGTTAATCAAATCCGCCTCGGTGGTTGGGCGCAAAAAGACACCTTTCACACCCTTATGCCACGACCAAACCAATGTGCCAACAGAATCATAAATGTGCATCACAAATTGCGCTCTATAGGTTTGTTGATTGGCGGTTACATTGCCATTTTTCAACGCCACCTCTATTTTATACGCGCCTTTTTGCGGGGCTCCAACAATCTTCTTGACACCCAAATCACTCAATATAGCCTTAACCGAGACATCCAATATTGTGGCATTGTTGCCAATCGCCTCAACATAGAATTTTTGATTTTTCAATTTTGATTTTTCAATCGCCGCCAATTTGGCGAGGCCACGCTCAATATCAATCTCGGATATTTTAACGGCAGCATGGATGGCACAATTATCAACATCCAGCCAATAATCATAGACCTGACTATTTTGCAAAAAAGCATCGGAGGTGGCGGTAGATTGAATCTTGGCTGAATTGCTGCCTGTGCCGCCACCATCGGCGCGTTGCACCCGCGAGATGCGACTTGAAACTTGCGAGCCGATAATGCGCCCCAGATTCGCCCGCGCTTTCAAATTGGTTTTTTCCAAATCAATTTTTTGGACTCCCGTGCATTGCTCAATGCCAACACTATAATAAATGCCGTCTCTAATGTCGTCACCTCGCGTCCAATCTGGTTTTGTTTGGGAAAGCGGATAATCCGCACAGCTACAATTTCTGATTTGTGGCGGTTGCTCTTGCTCTGTCCCTGCCCCGCCCCCACAGGCAGATAGAACAAACATTGCGAGGCATAAAAATGTAAGGCTTCGTATCATCATATATTACATATAGAATATATTATAATTGCGAAATAGCTTTTTGATGGTCGCGTTTTAGCACCTCCACGCGTTTTTTAGCATTACCAATATTTGCTAAAATTTTACGGTCAACTGGGCTTACATTTTCCGCCCGATTATACATTGCCAACGCCTCATCAAAATCGCCATTTATTTCGCCACAAACGCCAAGATTGTAATAAATCACATGCGAGCTACCATACAAGCCGGCGGCTTGGCGAAAAGCCTCACAGCCGCGTTCGGTTTGTCCTGCCCGAAAAAAGACAATCCCATTTTCTAATTTTTCTAAGGCGGGTTTATTATCTTTCAACCCATCATCTGGTTTGTGTAGCAATTTGATATCCACCGATTGATAATAGGGCGCAATGTCTTTGCGTACTTTACGCAAAATATAAGGAAATATTGTGTCATACATTGCGTTGTAACCTCTTCTGCTACCTCTATCGGAGCAATAATCATTATCCTGTTGCAATTCATAACCTTCAACCTTCACCCGACTGGTTGAAACATTAATGATACGCAATTTCAGCCCCAATTTTGCAACCTGTTTGGTGCATCGCACTTGGTAATTTACATAATTCGCGCACTTCCCATCATCTGTACGTGACGAACATTTCCGCCTGTTCTCTACATGGTTTGATTCCGATTTTTTGCGAATGATTGTGCCACCCAGCATCGTATCGGCAATTTTCAGATTGCCAAATTCAATGTTATTCGAATCATCGGCCATATCATTGGCGGCGCGTTCCCATTCTTCCTGCCGCACGTTGGAGGCCTCTCTGTCAACAACGGTAAAATAGGATTCACCGTCAATTTTAATGCCAGCAACCAGACCCTCCAATTCGCTTGTGTAACTAGAATTATCGCCGCCTAATGGCAATATGACGATGGTGCTTGTTTTCGCGATATTAGCCACTTTTGCAGGCCGCAAAACCTCCGTCGTCACAACCGCACTCGGCGTACAGGCAACCGCCAAACCCGCCAAACATAAACCACTCATAAATTTGATAAATCTGTCTCGTGATGTTGCACGTTGCAACACATTTGTTATTCTGTTCATTGAAGTTTCCCCTGCATGGTATGTTTTATTCACTAATATATATACGCAGACATGATTTTAATGCAAGTGGTTTATGCGCGGGGCGGGTGGTGGAAAGCCGCGTAATGTTTTAGGGTGAGTCAAATTGATAGAAAGGGTGAGGCAATGCCAGAAAAAACACTATCAGATGATATGATATTTCCAGTTAGCGAAAAAACCCGCGCCAATGCTTTGGTTGATAATGATGCTTATTTAGAAATCTATGCCGAAAGCCTGCGCGACCCCGAAACTTTTTGGGGCGCGCACGGCCAGCGCATTGACTGGATAAAACCCTATAGCAAAGTTAAAAACACGCATTATGGCAAAGATGATGTGTCTATCAAATGGTATGAAGATGGCACACTTAATGCTTGCTATAATTGTGTTGACCGCCATCTGGCTGAGCATGGCGACACCATTGCGATTATTTGGGAAGGCGATGAACCCGACCAAAGCGCGCATATCAGCTATCGCCAATTACACCAAGAAGTGTGCAAATTTGCCAATGTGCTGAAAGCCCAAGGCGTGAAAAAAGGCGACCGCGTAACAATTTATATGCCGATGATTGTTGAGGCCGCCTATGCCATGTTAGCGGCGGCACGGATTGGCGCGATTCATTCGGTGGTGTTTGGCGGCTTTTCGCCTGATGCATTGGCTGGGCGGATTAAGGATTGCCAAAGCGAATTTATTGTAACGGCTGATGAGGGCGTGCGCGGTGGCCGAAAAATTCCGCTTAAGGCCAATGTAGATGAAGCATTGGCGCAATGCGCTGATGTAAAATCGGTGATTGTGGTGGCACGCACAAAAGCCGATGGGGCGGCAACACCCATGCAGGCGGGGCGCGATATTTGGTATCACGAGGCCAAAGCACAAGTAGATGCTGATTGTCCGATTGTAGAAATGGCGGCTGAAGACCCGCTTTTTATTCTTTATACATCGGGCTCAACGGGCAAGCCCAAAGGCGTGTTGCATACAACTGGCGGCTATATGGTTTATGCCGCCATGACGCATGAATATGTGTTTGATTATAAGTGCGGTGAAATTTATTGGTGCACCGCCGATGTTGGCTGGGTGACGGGGCACTCTTATATTATCTATGGGCCGTTGGCCAATGGCGCGACCAGCTTAATGTTTGAAGGCGTGCCGAATTATCCCGATAATGCGCGTTTTTGGCAGATTTGCGACAAGCATAAAGTCAATATATTTTATACCGCACCGACCGCCTTGCGCACCCTAATGCGCGAGGGCGATGCGCCGGTGAAAAGCACCAGCCGCAAATCTTTGCGCTTGCTTGGCTCGGTGGGTGAACCGATAAACCCCGAAGCGTGGTTGTGGTATTATAATGTGGTGGGCGACAAAAAATGCCCGATTGTTGACACATGGTGGCAAACCGAAACTGGCGGCATTTTAATTGCGCCCTTGCCCGGCGCGACCGCCTTAAAACCCGGCTCGGCGACGCGGCCATTTTTTGGCATCAAGCCGATTTTGCTAGATGGGGACGGCCAAGAATTGGTGGGCGCAAGTGCGGGCAATTTGTGCATTGCCGATAGCTGGCCCGGCCAAATGCGCAGCGTATATGGCGACCATAAGCGTTTTATTGAAACTTATTTTGTGCAATATCCCGGCTATTATTTCACTGGCGATGGTTGCAAGCGCGATGGCGATGGGTATTTTTGGATAACGGGCCGCGTGGATGATGTGCTCAATGTATCAGGCCATCGGCTGGGCACTGCTGAGGTGGAAAGCGCGTTGGTGGCGCATGCACAAGTGGCGGAGGCGGCAGTGGTGGGCTATCCGCATGATATTAAAGGCCAAGGCATTTATTGTTATGTAACGCTCAATGCTGGGCTGACAGGTGATGAGGCTCTGCGTGGCGCACTGGCACAATGGGTGCGTAAAGAAATTGGCCCGATTGCCACCCCCGACCTGATTCAATTTGCGCCCAACCTGCCCAAAACGCGCTCAGGCAAAATTATGCGCCGCATTTTGCGCAAAATTGCTGAAAATGAATTTACCAATTTGGGTGATGTTTCAACTTTGGCCGAACCAAATGTGGTGGATGATTTGATTGCCAATCGGCTTAATCGGGCGACTTAATCTCGGGGCTTAGTTAGGCGCATAATAAAAGACTAATTGCACCAGCTCTCGCGTCGCCCCCGATAGGGGCGCGCTAATCCAGCGGCGCGCAAAGCCGCGCCCAAAGTTTCGCCATTGGCACGGCGTGGCGTGGCCAACACACGGCCTGCATAGGTGCCATAAGATATATTTTCCAGCACCAGCCCATCTTGTTGCAACCAGTTTGCCGCAAAATCCCGCGCTTGCCGTGCCAGCCGTTTTTCATAAGCGCATTTGCCGCGAAGCTCAGGCGTGTCAATATGCTCAAGGCGAATTTTGGTGGTGATTGTTAGCCCCAACCAAACAGGAATATCCGCATGAAATGTATCGCCATCAACCACTTTAATAAGCCTAAAATGAAACGGCCCGGGCAATTTCTCTTTCGCCATGATTTTTTTAATCATGCTCTCTTTACTCATGCGCTCTTTGTTCATGTCTTCTTTGGCCATAATTGGCGACATCAAAACATTGATGAGACAAAAAAACATAATCAGCCATTTGTGCATGATATGCTCTCCATTACAGGCAATAACACCACAGGCAATAACACCTAAATAGCGCGGTAAAAACCACCGATAAAACAAACTATTGCGGCAGGTAAGGTTTTCTAGCAACCAATGGTTGAATTATTGCTAAAAATCAGAAATTAAACCATTTTTTTCCCAGTCGCCATAGCGCGTGGGCTCGTTAACCCCATTATGGCCGCCTGTCTCAGGCGCGGGTTTTTTAGAAGCGGGTGTGGTGTTGCGCCGTTGTTCGGCTTCTATGAGGGCGCGGCGGGCGGCCTGTTGGCGGCGGGCTAAAACATTTTGGGCAGTTTTATCATTTTTATTCATAACCCCATTATGCAGACTTGCACATGGCTTGCCAAGATGGTGAATTAACCTTATGCCAACCAACCGCACACATAACCATAAAAGCCATAAGAGCCATAAAAGCGCGGCCAAAAAACCGCGCACCACCGCACAGCCGGGGCGAAGTGCCACACGAAGATGCGCGGCCACCATGCTGGCCGCCATTGAGCGCGGCAAAAAGCTGGATGAAGCGGCTGACCGATTGGACAAATTGCCGCCTGATGAACGCGCTTTGGCCTATGCCATTGTGCTGGCC
>JBPCVS010000068.1:0-10251 GCA_051010295.1 Parvibaculales bacterium
ATGGCATGACGGCTGATTATTACCCCTTTGAACATGATTTTTTAGGCAAGGTTTCTACCCGCATCATCAATGAGGTGCGCGGCATTAACCGCGTGGTCTATGATGTAACCTCCAAACCACCCGGCACCATTGAATGGGAGTAAGGTGAATGGGAATAGGGCGCGTTTGCTCTTTGCAGGCTTTTCTACTAGCTTTATAAAAACTTTGGGAGGAATAGCTTATGACAAATTATAGAACTGAATATGCCGACGCACTTAAAGAAATTAATTTCAAATTTTGGAAACAAGTAAGCGAAGGTTCTCTTGACAATAAGATTGGCAGTTCATCAAGCAACATGCTTAAAAAGATTAAAGAAACTGAAGTTAACAGTAAGCATCTTTTAGCTGACATTGAGCAGAAACCATCTAAAGAATTGGCAGATTTTACTAAAAGAGAATTTGAAAACCTTATTAAAAAAAAGATAAATGATTTTGATGTTAATAAGCCTGATTTTGATAAGCATGATTATAAAAAACTTGGAGATATTTTTGACCTTATACATGTGTGGGGTGGTTGGACGGGGCGGCATCCCTATGTTAATTCAAAGAGTAGGCTTTGTTTTGATAAGTGGCAGGATGTATATTTAAAAGGTGCGGAACTTGCCCAAAAAAATGATCAACCAAAAAAAGCATTGGAAAAATTTGAAGAAATAGAAGGTATCCGCACATCTTATGCAAGCAAGCATTTAAGATTTTGGAGTAATGAATATCCAGTTGTAGATGCTAGGATAAGCCTGATACTAAGGGGCGTGAAAACCCCAACGTACAAAAACTATAGAAAGATTTTGCTACTATTAAAGGATTTACGCAAGCTTTGGGATTGCTGTCCAATTAAAGCGGAAAACATTGTTTATACTTTTAGTGCATATTATTTTTTGAACGATAAGCTAGAGTTTAATGATGCACCAAAACCTAAATGCTGTGATGTTTTGAAAGGGCAACAAAAGATAGCCCAAGAAATTATAGATATATACAAACGCCAACACCCTAAAAAATCATAAATTGCGCTATTGGGTGTTTTCCGCTAGTTTCCGCACATTATTTAGCCGCTTTCGCATTGCCATTGGCTGGGAGAACATTTATGTCTGCTCAACAGCGTCCCACGCGCCTCACACGCCTTACTGTGCCAGAGCTTATGGCACGCAAGGGCGTTGCGCCGATTGTTTGCCTCACGGCCTATCATGCCCACACTGCACGGCTGATTGACCCGCATGTTGATATATTGCTGGTGGGCGATAGTCTGGGCATGGTGATGTATGGCATGGACACAACTTTGGGCGTTACTTTGGATATGATGATTGCGCATGGCGGTGCGGTGGTGCGCGGTGCGGCGCGGGCATTGGTGGTGGTGGATATGCCGTTTGGCACTTATGAGGAAAGCCCGCCACAGGCGTTTGCCAATGCCGCACGGATTATTAAAGAAACTGGCTGTCAAGCCGTCAAGCTGGAGGGTGGTGTGCGCATGGCCGACACGGTGGGCTATTTAACCCAACGTGGGATTCCAGTGATGGGGCATATTGGCCTCACCCCGCAAAATGTGAATAATATGGGCGGCTATAAGGTGCAGGGGCGCGAAAAAAAGCAATGGCCAGCTTTTGAGGCCGATGCCAAAGCACTGGCGCAAGCGGGGGTTTTTTGCATTGTGCTGGAAGGCATGGTGGGTGCGCTGGCCGATAAAATAACCGATGGTGTGCGGGTGCCAACTATTGGTATTGGTGCGTCTGCAAAATGCGATGGGCAGATTTTGGTGACCGAGGATATGTTGGGGCTGTCGCCACAAGTGCCAAAATTCGTCAAGCAATTTGCCAATATGGGCGACCAAATTGCCAAAGCCGCGCAAGCCTATGCCGCGCAGGTGCGGGCGAGAAAATTTCCGTCCCCTGAACATATTTATGCCATGAAAGCAGCCCATAAAACGCCCAAAAAACAAAAGAGTAAATAATGGAGAAATGCGGTGAATGATAATATCTTTAACGAAGTAGATGCGGATGTGCGCCGCGAGCGTTTGCAGTTTTTGTGGGCGCGTTATGGTTTGCTGATTATTGGCGGCGCGCTGGCCGTTGTTTTGGGGGTGGCGGCCATGCTGGGCATCAATCATTGGGTTGGGCGGGCGCAAGAAGCCACTTCCATTCGCTATGACGCACTGATTGAGGGGCTGGATGGCAAGCCATTGGCCGACCGCGTTATGGGTTTGCAGCAATTTTCTGCGGCTGAGGATAATGGCTATGGCGCGTTGGCCGCTTTGCGTGCCGCACTGGAATTGGCAACAAGCGATGCGGGCGATGCAACACGCGGTTTAGAACAGCTTGATAATCTTGTTAATAATCGGCAGTTGCCCGATATGGTGCTAGATTTTGCGCGTCTGCAAGCCAGCATCATCGCGCTAGATATGAACAAGGACAGCACCGAGATAGAAGCGCGGCTTACGCCATTGCTGGATGAAAATAATGCTTTGCGTCCCCTTGCATTGGAGATATTAGCATTGGTGCAGCTGATAGGCGATAATCCACTGAAAGCGCGTGAACTCTATCACCAAGTGCTACAAGAACCCCGCGCCACCGCACTCACCCGCGAACGCGTGGCGATTATGTTATATAAGGTGAATAAAAATCTATCGCCCGATGTGGCGAATGCTTTGGGCTCCCAAATAAATAATGAAAATAAGTAAAGGCAATAATATGCGCAATGATTCAACGATATTAAATAAAGCATGGCTTTTATTGCCAGTATTGGCAGTGCTGGTGGGGCTGGCCGCTTGCGGTCCAGCAAAAAAAGACAAGCTGGCTGGTGAGCGGATTCCCATTCTTAGCTTTGAAAATCAGATAAGCGAAGACCCACGCCTTAAAGATGAGACAATCACCATTCCGCCTGCGTTTCGCAATAATGCGTGGCCGAATATGGGCGGCTTTGCCAGCCATGCCGCCTATCATTTAGAATTGGCCGCCCTCACGCCGCTATTTAAGGTTTCCATTGTAGAAGGCAATAGCCGCGATGTGCGCATGAAAGCACCGCCCATTGTGGCCGAAGATAAAGTTTTTGTGTTGGGTGCGGGCTTAAATGTGGTGGCGGTGGATGCCAATACAGGCGGCAAATTATGGACGCAATCGGTGATGGCTGACTATAGCGAGCCGAATTTGGGTTTTACGCGCTTTTTGGGTTTTAAGGAAAAACCAGCCGATATTGAAGATGGTTTTGGCGGTGGGCTGGCCTATGATAATGGGCGGCTTTTTGTAACAACAGGCTTTGGCGAGGTGCTGTGCTTATCGGCCACGACTGGCGAGATTTTGTGGCGGGTGCGCAATGTTGTGGCTTTTTCTAACGCGCCAACTGTGCGCAATGGGCGGGTTTTTGTGGTGTCGCAAGATAGCCGTTTGCAGGCTTTTTCGGTAGAAGATGGCACACGGCTTTGGGAATATCTAGCCATTACCGAATTGGCGACTATTATCGGTGCAAGCAGCCCTGCGGTTTCTGACCAATTTATTGTGGCGGGTTTTAATTCTGGCGAAGTGGTTGCACTCAGCCCAGTCAATGGCACAGTGGCATGGTCGGACAGCCTAACCAGCCGCGCCACGCAAATTACACCTTTGGCGCAGCTCAATGCGATTGTCGGTAGCCCAGTGATTGACCGCGACCGCGTTTTTGCCACCAGCCATGGTGGACGCACTGCCGCTTTTGGGTTGCGCACAGGCGAGCGCATTTGGACGGTTGATATTGGCTCTATTGAAATGCCATGGGCAATGGGCGATTATGTGCTGGTGACAACATTAGATGGTGCGATTGTGTGCTTGTCGCGGGGGCAGGGGCGGATTAAATGGATTAGCCAATTACAGGCTTTTGAAAATCCGAAAACCCGCGAAACACGCGTGAGTTGGAGCAATCCAATATTGGCAGGTGGGCGCATTGTGGTGGCATCTTCTATCGGCGATTTGGTTGCGCTGTCGCCAGAGACGGGCGACATTATACAGACGCATAGGCTGGGTGAGCCGATTAATTTGCCGCCAGTGCTGGCCAATGGCACATTATATGTTTTGTCAGATGAGGGGACGCTATTTGCGTGGCGGTAAATTAAGGCATGGGCGAGCCATTTACACTTGCGATTGTCGGGCGACCCAATGTTGGCAAATCAACTTTGTTTAACCGATTGGTTGGCCGCAAACTGGCACTGGTTGATGACCAGCCGGGCGTAACGCGTGACCGCCGCTTTGGTGATGCGCGGTTGGGCGATTTGCGGTTTCGCATTATTGATACGGCTGGTTTTGAGGACGGCAAAGCCGACTCGCTGGAGGCGCGTATGCGCGCCCAAACCCAAGCCGCCATTGCTGAGGCGGATATGGTGTTGTTGCTGACCGATGCGCGGGCGGGAATTTTGCCCGAAGACCAGTTTTTTGCGCGTTTATTGCACAAAGCCGATATGCCTGTGGTGGTGGCCGCCAATAAAGCCGAAAGCCAAAATAATAAAGCCGTTAAAGCAGGCCTCAATGAAGCTTTTGGGTTGGGTTTTGGCACACCGATTGCGCTGTCTGCCGAGCATGGGCATGGCACTGACGCGCTTTATGATATTGTGCGCCCCGCGCTTGTCCAGCATGCGCCGCAAAATATCACGCAATCAGAGGGTGCATTAGAAGATGAGGCTGATTTTGAGGTTGATTTTGATGCGGAAACGCCCTTTGCCGATGATGCTGATAAAGCCTTGCGGGTGGCGGTGTTGGGGCGGCCTAATGCGGGTAAATCAACTTTAATTAACACATTGATTGGCAATAATCGCTTGTTGACCGGGCCAGAGGCAGGGCTAACACGCGACAGCATTGCGGTTAGCTGGCTGTGGCAACATAAAAGCGCGCCCAATGGCGCAAGACAAGTGACTTTGTGGGACACGGCAGGGCTGCGCCGCAAAGCGCGGGTGCGCGAAAAGCTAGAAAAATTATCGGTGGCCGATGCGTTGCGGGCTGTGCGCTTTGCCGAAGTGGTGGTGTTGTTGATTGATGCCGCCAGCCCATTTGACAAGCAAGATGTGCAACTGGCCGATTTGATTGAAAGCGAGGGGCGGGCGTTGGTGATTGCCATTAACAAATGGGATTTACAGCTAGACCGCAAACAGGTGCGCCAAACTGTTCGGGATACATTATTGCGCTCTTTGCCGCGTTTGCGCGGTGTGCCAGTGTTGATGGTGTCGGCTATGCAAGGCAAAAATTTGGACAAGCTAATGCCAGAAATTCAAAAACAATATGAAATTTGGAATATGCGTATCGGCACCGCAAAATTAAATAAATGGCTGGGTGCGGTGGTTGACCGCCACCCGCCGCCCGCCGATAAGGGCCGCGCCGTGCGGTTGCGCTATATCACGCAAGCCAAAGCCCGCCCGCCCACTTTTGTTATTTTTTCTTCACGCGGCCATGCTGTGCCACAAAGCTATTTGCGCTATTTAGAAAATGATTTGCGCGAAACTTTTGGATTGGATGGTGTGCCGCTACGAATATTTGTTCGCAAGGGCAAAAACCCTTATGATGGGGTATGATATGAATGAGTTTTGCCTATAAAAAAATAAAGGAGCAAGATGTATTACGCCTATCATTTTTATGATGCTGAAAGAATGTTGCGGTACACTGGTTTTTCCAGTGATTTATATATGCGGCAACGGCTGTTACAAAATCGCTGGCCTAATGGTTATATTCGCATTGAGGCCGAATTTACCAGTTGGATGGACGCGCTGGATTGGGAAAACCGCAAACGCCGCGAAGGGTATCCGACCGAAACACTGCATCACCCGAAAAAAAAGCACAATTTGCGCGACCAATTACCGCCAGATGATAAGCCCGAAATCAAACCGCTTCAAAATGAGTAATTTTAAGGCTTTTGAAATTCAACAATCTGCCCCGTGCGGGTTTCTTCTTCCGATAATAAATCTAAAAATAGCGGGGCAATGTCTTTTGGATGGGGCAATGTGTTGGGGTCTTCGCCCGGCATGGCTTGGGCGCGCATAGCGGTGCGCGTTGGCCCAGGTGATAATAAATTCACCCGCAAAGCATTATTGGCGTGTTCCTGCGCCCAGGTCTGCACCAGTGCGTCCAGTGCGGCTTTGCTGGCTGCATAAGGCGACCAAAAGGGCTTGGCTTTGTGGGCCGCGCCAGAAGTAACAAAAACCGCTCGCGGGCTAGGGGCTTGCAACAATAAAGCTTCCATCGCCCGAATAAGCCGCGCATTGGCCATAAAATTAACCGCAATGGTTTTTTCCAAAGCATCGGGGGCAATATGCGAAACCGGGGTGAGTGGCCCTAACACACCCGCATTGCCAACAAGCAAATCAAGCCGTCCCCAACGTTGCGCCAGCACACCACCCAACCTATCAATGGCTTCAAAATCGGTTAAATCTAATGGCACACCAGTGGCCGCCCCGCCCGTTTTATCGCTCGCTTTGGTGATGCTATCATAAAGCTCTTCCAATGCGGCTTGCGCTCGCCCCACCAAAATAACATGCGCGCCTTCACTGGCCAATGCTTGCGCCACTGCCGCGCCCAGCCCACGCGAAGCCCCTGTTACGAGTGCCAGCTTGCCACCAAATCGCGCAGCTTTATTATTCAATTTCAAACCTCAGATAATAATGAAAGTTGGTGTATGCGTGTTTTGCCTTGCATATCGGCTAGCGGGGTCGGGTAGTCACCCGTAAAACAATGATCGGTAAATTGAGGTCGGTCGGGGTTGCGCCCATTGGCACAGCCCATTGCTTTATAGAGTCCATCAATACTCAAAAAAGCGAGGCTATCGGCTCCAATATAGGCGCACATTTCTTCCAGTGAGTGATTGGCGGCCAGTAATTGGCGTTCATCAGGGGTGTCAATGCCATAAAAATCGGGGTGCGTGATGGGTGGCGCACCAATTCGCAGATGCACCTCAGTCGCGCCAGCCTCGCGCATCATCTGCACAATTTTTACCGAAGTCGTGCCGCGCACAATGGAATCATCAATTAAAATAACCCGTTTGCCCTCCACATGGATGCGGTTGGCATTATGTTTGAGCCGCACCGAAAGAGCGCGAATAGATTGTTGCGGTTCAATAAAAGTGCGGCCAACATAATGATTGCGAATAATGCCCAGCTCAAATGGCGTTTTGGCTTGTTCGGCATAGCCAATGGCGGCTGGCACACCACTATCTGGCACGGGAATAACCACATCGCTTTCAACATGGCTTTCTTTAGCAAGCTGGCGGCCAAAAGCTTTGCGGCAATCATAGATGCTTTTGCCGGCGACAAAACTATCAGGGCGGGCAAAATAAATATATTCAAAAATGCAAGGCCGCGCTGTCATGGGCGGAAAAGGTTTTATGCTTTGAAGCCCATCTTCATTAATCACCACAATCTCGCCATTTTCAACTTCGCGGATAAATTTCGCGCCAATAATATCAAACGCGCAGGTTTCTGAAGCCAGAATATAACGGCCATCTAATTCGCCCAATACAAGCGGGCGAATCCCCAATGGGTCACGCGCACCAATGAGTTTTTTATTGGTCATCACCACCAGCGCATAGGCTCCATTAATCCGAAACAGCGCGTCGGTGAAACGCGCCAATGTATTGCCGCGTTTGGAACGCGCCACTAATTGTAAAATGGTTTCGGTGTCGGAGGTTGACTGAAAAATCGCCCCATTATTTACCAATTCTTCGCGCAATGATAGGGCATTGGTGAGGTTGCCATTATGCGCAATAGCAAAGCCGCCCGGCGCAAGGTCGGCAAAAAGCGGCTGGACATTGCGTAACACTGTGTTGCCAGTGGTAGAATAGCGCACATGGCCAACCGCAACCGAGCCGATAAGCTGGTCAAGCAGGCTGACTTTGGTAAAATGCTCCGACACCAAACCCAGCCGCCGTTCGGCATGAAAATGTGTGCCGTCAAAAGTGACAATGCCAGTGGCTTCTTGTCCGCGATGTTGTAGTGCGTGTAGCCCTAATGCGGTGAGGGCGGCGGCATCGGGATGGCCAAAAATACCAAACACGCCACATTCTTCTCGCAATTTGTCCCCGTGCAATTTGTCATCGTGTAAAGTGCTATTTTGTTGTTGTGGATTCGCAGTCAGCATGGGTTCATTCCAGCCTTTCCGAATTTCTAATCAGACGTTCCATTGAGTTACGTTCAGATTGTTTATAGCCCGACTTGTTATAGTCGGTTTTATCTTCTGTGTCTTGTATATTGTCACGCTTTTGTGGGTCGCCTTCCAACTCATTATCCAGTGCATCGCGCAAAGCTTTAGTCGGCACATTGCGCATCAACCCTTCTATATTGGCAATGTTAAGCGGCAATCGGTCAAGCGGCACAATAGACACCAATAATTTGGTGCTGGTTTGTAGCATGGGGCGCAACCGCGCATTTTTTATCCAGTCGGGATGTTTGTCCTCAGGCACCACCAGCACCGTGACAAAATAGCCCAACGCAATAATAAATAAGCCGCGTGTAAGGCCGAATAATACGCCTAAACTACGGTCAAGCATACCAATACCGCTAAGTTTAAGGGTTTTGGAGATGGCATTGGCCAGCAGTGAAAAAATCACCAAACTTATTAAAAAGACAATCATCATTGCGCCGATATTGACCACCCAATCAATCGTAACATAGGGGGCGATAAAAGGTTTGAGAAGCGGCCCCCAAAAAATTGCCATATAGCCAGAGATAACCCAGCCCGCGACCGATAGCACTTCTTTTGTAAAGCCGCGTATCAGCGATAATGTTGCGGAAACGAGCAACACCGCGATAATAATAAAATCAAGGGCAAGCAAAGTCATAAAATCTACCTAGCATGAGTCGCACCTAATGGTTGGAAATACTAAGCGCATCAATAAGGGCGGCCAAATCTGCCACCGATTTAAGCGTCAATTTGCTGGTTTGTTTGGTTTCGCTCTCAGCTATAAAAGCCTGTTGAAAGCCCAGCTTTTCGGCTTCTTTGAGGCGCAAAGCGGTTTGGCTGACGGGGCGCACCGCCCCTGACAAGCTAATTTCACCAAAAATGATACTGCGCTCGGGCAGGCAAATATCGCTCAAAGAGGATACCAATGCGGCCGCCACGGCCAAATCGGCGGCGGGTTCATAAATGCGCAACCCACCCGCGACATTCAAAAATACATCGCGCCCCGCAAAGCGCATGCCGCAACGCGCCTCCAAAACCGCCAGCACCATTGACATCCGATTAGGGTCCCACCCCACCACAGCACGGCGTGGCGTGGCCAAAGTTGAGGGCGCGGCAAGTGCCTGAATTTCCATCAAAACTGGTCGGGTGCCTTCAATGCCTGCAAAAACCGCCGCACCCGGCACACCGACCGCATGGCTGGCCAAAAAGAGTGCAGATGGATTGGCCACTTCTGCCAGCCCTTCGGCCTGCATTTCAAATACGCCAATTTCATGCGCTGGGCCAAAGCGATTTTTGACAGCGCGTAAAATGCGAAATTGGTCGCTTCTATCGCCTTCAAAATAAATCACCGTATCAACCATATGTTCCAGCACTCGCGGGCCAGCAATCTGTCCATCTTTGGTAACATGGCCAACAAAAATAACCGCCATATTATTTTTTTTGGCGTGATGGATGAGCTCTTGCGCGGCAATGCGCACCTGACTAACCGTGCCGGGCGCGGCTTCAATGGCGGGCGACCACATGGTTTGAATTGAATCAATAATAACCAGCTTAATATCGGGGTGTGCGGCAAGGGTTTTGCGAATATCGGCAACATTGGTTTCGGCCGCCAAATCCATCGGCGCATCGGCCACGCCTACGCGGGTGGCGCGCATCCGCAGTTGCGCCATTGCCTCCTCACCAGAAATATATAATGCCCGCGCCCCGCTACGCCCCATTTTTGCGGCCACCTGCAACAGCAAAGTTGATTTGCCAATGCCGGGGTCACCGCCAATCAATGTGGCCGACCCGCCTACTAATCCGCCACCTAGCACGCGGTCAAATTCGGCTATGCCGCACACCATACGCGCTGGTTCGGTGTCGTTGCCCACCCCAGATAAAGCCGCCAGCGCAATCACTTGGCCTTTTGTTTGTTTGGCATTGCGGCCAATGGGGGGCGCGCCATGCGCGGCTTCTTCGTTGAGTGTATTCCACGCACCGCACCCATCGCATTTGCCTGCCCATTTGCTGGCGACATGGCCACATTCATTGCAAATAAATTCACGATTGGGACGTGCCATGCGCTGCTCCCATTGTTTGGCTTGTTTTATGCGTGTCAATTT
>JBPCVS010000069.1:0-3844 GCA_051010295.1 Parvibaculales bacterium
CCGCTTCGCATTATTCACCAAAACCAGATTCATCGTCAATTTTTTCCTGCCCCATCGTTGAGACATAAAGCAACACCACAAAAGCCAAAGGCGCGCCCTGCGCGGCCATATAATAGCCAAGCGGAAAACCCAAAAATGAAAACGCATTTAATTCGGCACCAAACCAATGAATCGCAAAAGAAAAAATCGCCCATATCAGCAATGTAATAAAAGTGAAATAGCGGGTGCGATGCCAATAAATAACATAGGTGGATTTTGGGTGCATAATAGATTCCCTCAGACTGTCAGAATCCTATTCTACCCATTCAGTATGCAATTTCACCTGTTTTTTTCTCATGTGGGGTCCTCTTATGGTGAATGGGAAAAGAATAACGTCCAACCGCGTCAAGCGGTTGGCGGCCCGTCCAAAGCGGCCTGCGCATTATGCGAGCGAAGCGAGCATAATTGACGCAAAGGCATCGCTTTGGAGAAAGAATAACAGGAAGGCAGAAGCCAAAAACAGGCCGTGCATGGGAAAAAGCGGAACTAAAAGCAAAACAGATGGTGCGTGGAAAAAGAATCGCGTCCAACCGCGTCAAGCGGTTGGCGACCCGTCCCAAGCGGCTGCGCATTATGCGAGCAAAGCGAGCATAATTGACGCGGTAAAAGCACTTGTTGCGCGAAGCGCGACTTAGTGCGCCTTCCGCGCCTTGGGCAATAGCTCGCTTGGGAGAAAGAACAACAGGAAGCTAGAACCAAAAACAGGCCGTGCAGGGGAAAAGTGCACCTATTATAATACACGAGGCGGCAAATCTACCCCCATGCCAGCCAGCATTTTTTCATCTTCGCCAATAAATTTAGCAATGCTAGGGCGGGCTTTACACCTTACAAAATGCGCCACCAGATTCGGAAAGCGTTTTTGTGATAATTGATAGCTGGCATGTGACAAATTAATAAATTGCGTGGCCACCGCAATATCGGCAATGGAAAATGCGTCACCCGCCAACCAGTCGCAGCCATCAAGCTGTTGCTCCAAATAGGCAAGCAGACGTTGTGCCAGTTTTTCAAAACCCGCATCGGCAGTTTCATAATCAGGCTCTTTACCAGAAAACACATTAAACATGACAGGCCGAAAACAACCCAACCCAATCATTTCACCCAACCCACTATCGGCCAATTCTTCAAACCATAAAGCGCGGCCATAAGCGTCGGCATCGGCAGGGTAAAGCACTGGGCTGGCCACCAGCTTTTCTAAATAGGCACAAATTGGCGAGCTATCATTAATAGCAAAATCAGGATTATTTTCATCTGGCAATAAAGCCGGAATACGGCGCAACGGGTTAATTTTTTCAAACCCCTCTGGCCAGCCAAGCGGGCTGGGACGTGGGTCATATTCATAATCAATATCTTTTTCCAAAGCCACAATGCGCGCTTTGCGCACAAAAGGCGATAGTGGTGCGCCAAATAATTTCATGTTCTTTCTCCCAAATAATTTTAGCAGATTGGCCGATTGCGCCTCTTATTGCAAGTTATTGCATGTCGGGGGTGGGCAAGCTAGATTGTTTTATGGTTTGGGATTTGCCAACGCGATTATTTCACTGGGGGCTGGCGATAAGCATCGTCGGGGCTTATATTTCTGGCGAAAATGGCTGGCATAAAATCCATGAATTATGTGGATTAACGGTTTTCGGGCTGATTGTTTTTCGGCTTATCTGGGGAGTCATTGGCCACCCAACAGCACGTTTTACAAATCTCATTCACCCGCCAAAAGCGATTTTTCATTATCTGAAAAATTTTCTTGCACGGCGCAAAACGCGTTTTATTGGCCATAATCCATTGGGGGGAATGGCGGCATTATTTATGATTGCCCTGATGGGCGGCATGGCCATTACCGGCCTATGGAACAGCGATGATATTTTATATGAAGGCCCGATGCTACGGCTTGCGCCCGAGTCTTTGGCCAAATGGGGTGGCTTTTTAGGCCGTTGGCATATTATTTTGCATTTTTTGGTTTTGCCAGTGATTGCCTTGCACCTGCTGGCGGTGTTGGCACATCGGCTATGGTTGGGCGAAAAACTCGTATCGCGCATGATAATAGGGGACAAAGAAACAGCTTTGCCCAAGCCACAACACACAGCAACAGGGCTTGCTCTGCTGGTGCTATGTGTTGGTGCGGCGCATAGTCTGGCGTGGTTTGTGCCAGCTATTTTTTGATACGATAAACATCGTGGCAAGCTTTGCAGGTGCCACCCACAACACGCGCTTGTGCCGCAATGCGTTTCATATCACCAGATTGGGCAATTTTGTGTAATTGGCTGGCGGCGGCGGCATATTTTTGCGCTTTTGATTTGAAGTCAGAAAAATTTTGCCAAATTTCATCACGTGCGCCCGCGCTGGTTGCGCCAGATGGAAAATAATCGGGTATAGCATTGCCCCATTGTGCCATGCGCGCCGCCGCTTGGGCAATGGCGGGGGCATCGCCTGCCGCCAAATATTTTTTGAAAATATCCTGAATATCAGAACCGCTTTTCTTAAAACGCACCACGCGATCGGCAACGATTGGCGCATCGCCAGAAGAATTGAGGCCTGCGCCCAACACCGAATTGGCGGACGCAAAAGGCCAAACAAAGGATAAGGCGATACCCAATAAAATGACACAACAAAAAATGGCAAAATGTCGCATAATGATTAGTTACGATAAGACATATCCGTGCGGTCAAGTTTGCGCAACAGAGCGGGCCATGCCAGCTTGTCAATGCCCTGCATAAATAGGCCAGTGGATTGCTCTGCCGTTGTTTCAAGCGCAGCTTTTGAAGGCATATTTGGTTTGGCTGTGAGGGCGCGCACTTGTGATGTGCAAGCGCGTTCAAGAAAATAAATCCCTATAAAAGCCAGCGCACAGCTTTCGCCAACCGCCAATGTGCCATGATTGCGCAACATCAGCAGGTTTTTGTCGCCAATATCGGCCACCAAACGCTCGCGCTCATCCAAATTAAGCGCGACCCCTTCATAATCATGATAAGCCAGTTGCGGACTCACCAACATAGCGGGTTGCGACAGCGGCAAAAGCCCATCTTTTTGGGCTGAAACCGCCACCCCATCATCAGTGTGCACATGCAACACGCATTGCGCGTCTTCACGCGCCGCATGAATGGCACTATGAATCGTAAAACCAGCAGGATTTACAAAATAGGGGCTGTCCATGACGATATTACCTTCAAGGTCAATTTTGACAAGGCTGGAAGCCGTGATTTCCTCAAATAACATGCCATAAGGGTTAATTAAAAAATGATGCTCAGGGCCGGGAATCCGCACCGAAATATGCGTGAAAATCATATCATCCCAGCCATGCATAGCCACCAAACGATAGGTTGCGGCCAAATCAACACGGAGCTGCCATTCTTCGGCACTCACCAAATCTTTGACCGATTTAATCTCTTCTGCTGCAGACATTGCTTTTCCCTCCGAAAAATGTTGCCCTCCAATAAATACCCGCATAGCTTGTGCCGAAAACACACATTTGTCAATCATTCACTGGCAAATTATTGTGCAGTAAATGGTGCATGGCGGTTTGCCAATCGGTGCGCTTGGCGGTGCGTTTTTGCGCGCTCATGCGGGGGCTAAAGCTGGCTTGCAATCGCCAATTTTCGCCCAATGCCGCCAAATCTGCAAACCAGCCAAGCTGCAACATGGCCAGCATCGCCACGCCTGAGGCAGTGGTTTCAATAATTTGCGGACGGTCAATCGGGCAATCGCATAAATCAGCAAGATTTTGGCACAGCCAATCATTAGCCACCATGCCGCCATCTACGCGCAGAGGCAGGGCTTGCGAATCGCCCACATTCATATCTTTATGAATGGCCTC
>JBPCVS010000070.1:0-5636 GCA_051010295.1 Parvibaculales bacterium
AGAAAATTAATTGCCTGTCTGATATGACCAAAAGTGGAGAGGTGGCCGAGTGGTCGAAGGCGCTCCCCTGCTAAGGGAGTATGCGTTAATAGCGCATCGAGGGTTCGAATCCCTTCCTCTCCGCCAAAATCACTTTAGAGAAAGTGGTATAAATAACCATTTATGCGCCGTTCCCTTACTTTTTCTTCCCCAATTTTACCAACGGAAAGCATGGCAAGCTAATATGAAATTTATTGATTTATTTTCTGGTTTAGGGGGATTCCATTATGGGTTAAGCAAAAGTGGTAATTATGAGTGTGTTTATGCGGCCGAAATAGACCCCGAATTGCGCCAACTATATGCCGACAATTATGGAATTACACCTGACAATGACATAACGAAAATTGCGGAAAATGAGATACCAGCGCACGATATTATATGTGCAGGGTTTCCTTGCACATCCTTCTCATTAGCAGGCAAAAAAAGTGGCACAAAATGTCCGCGTGACGGCAAACTAATTGATGATGTTTTGCGCATTGCAAAGTATCACAACCCAGATGTCGTAATTCTTGAAAATGTTCCCAAAGTATTAACCATAGAAGATGGCAAGTTTTGGAAATATATCCGATATAATTTTGATAAAATTGGTTATAAACTCAAGCATAAAATCATATCGCCAACCCATTTTAACATTCCACAAGCTCGCCCGCGTCTCTTTATTATAGGCTTTAGAGACAAGACAATTATGGATAACTTTCATTGGCCAGAACCAAACATCAAATACACAGTACGAAAGTTAACTTCATTGCTAGCAGATAAACAAAAGCGCATTCCTCTTGAAACTCCTAAGCAACGCCAATTAAAAAAATGGCAAGCCCTACTAAACCATGTTGGCCGTAAGGCAATAAATTCAAATTCAATTATGGCACCCGAATTCGGCGCAAGTTATCCGAGTAATTTTAAAACTCTTACACTCGCTAAAATGCGTCAATACAAAGGGGCTTATGGTGTCGATTTACATGATTGTACCACTTGGAAAGAAATTATGGAACGGATGCCCGCTTATACACGCAATCAAAGAAGTGTCCCAAAATGGATGACCCCATCTCTGTGTTACAGCAGAAAACTTTATAAAAATCACTTAAAATTTCTTAAAAAATGGGCGAAAGATATTAACAAAAAAAATAATAGCTGGCAGGTGTTAGAATGGCGTGGTTATCCTGATAATGTTGACATGACAAATCATCTGATTCAATTCAGAGCATCTGGAATTCGCGTCATGAAATGCGAGGTGGCCCCTTCGTTAACTGCAATGACCCCAACTCAAATCCCAATTATCGGTTCTGATATGGGGTACATGACAAAACACGAGGCTGCAAGGTTGCAACATCTCCATAACTTACCTATGCTTCCTCATGGAACAACCAAAGCATTTAAAGCACTTGGCAATGCAGTAAATACAAAAATCGTGGAGTCAATTGGTAAAAACATAGCAACTGCACTAACCAGAGGATAACAAGAATATGGCAAAAAAATTTGAAGTTGATGTTACGCCAGAAATGCGATTATACAAAATTTTGCAAAGGCAAGCTTATGGCATTAACACAGCCCTAGCAGAGTTTGTGGATAACGCTGTTCAATCTTTCATAGACAAACGACATGCTATTACAGCACGAGAGGGTAAGGATACACGTCTTAGTATCATGATAATAGTCGATTCTGATAAGAAGACCATTACCATTGAAGATAATGCAGGCGGTATTAACAAAGCAAACTTCCAACGTGCAATTCGGATGGGGACCCCAGAAAACCACAAGCAGGACAGCTTGTCTGTTTATGGCATTGGTATGAAGTCTGCGGCAATATGGCTAACAGATACTTGGCAAATTGAAACTTCTGCACTTGGTTCCAAAGAAAAATTAATAACAAAATTTGATTTGGATGAATTACTGAAAACTGGCGAAGGCAAAATACCCGTAATAACCACTTCCGAAAATCCAACCTCTCATTACACACGTATTGTAATTACAAATACGCTACGCAACGAATCAGAGCTCTACTACAAAGATACCGTGTTACCATATCTGAAAGAAAGTTTTTTGAGATTCAAGTTCCTTGATATTAAAATTTCTTTTAATGGTATTATTCAGCACCCACCCAAGAAAATTTTTATTACATCCCCCGAGCCTCTATTTTGTCCGCCAGTTAATAAGGATGGGACACCAACAAAAGACGCACCAATATCTTGGAAGAAAGATATAGATATTGATTTTGGTCAACATAAAGTTACTGGTTTCATCATGATTATGAAAACAGGTAGTTATTTTCAACCTGGTATTCGATTATTACGTAATCAGCGCGTTATTGAAGGAACGAGTGTCAGCCCCAATATTCCAGAAGAAATACTTGGCACAAAAAATAAATATGCCGCCCAGCGTATTTATGGTGAGCTCAATCTCAATGGTTACCCAGTCAACTTTATGAAAACCGCTTTTGATGGTAATTTAGAACCCCTTTATCGTTTGATAAGTCAAGAACTTATAGGCGACAGAAGCTCACCTAATTTTGTTGCACAAGCAACCAATTATCGCGCTCGCGCAATCAACAAGCCGCCACCCCCTACCCCTGCTCCAGCCCCCAAACCAACACCTACCCCTGCTCCAGCCCCCACACCAACACCGGCCCCTACCCCATCTCCACCGTCTCCTAAAATTCATGAAGAAATTCAATATTCAGAGAAATTGGATAAAGCATTTGGAGCACTTGAAAATAACAAATTACAAAATCTATATAGTTCCATCTGTAAATTATCTCTCAAAGAACACCCCATAATAGCTTATCTGAGCGTTTGGACATTGTTTGAAGTCCTCGCCCGCAAATTAGGTGCTCCAGATAATCAATCTTTTGATGCATATTTTAATAGCTGTATGAATAAACATGAAATTTTAAAAAATCAGAAAAAAACCTTTCAAAATCGTATAAAAGACATTGCCGATAAAGGCAACATGATGAAACATGACAGCACTTGGCACGCGGTCGATGCCACACAACTTGCCGTTGATATGATGGAATTGGAAGAGTTTTTATGCGCATGTATCGAATCTAGCAAAACATCACAAAAGCTGTAACCATTATCTTAAAAATCCGTTTTTCGAAATCTGCGCTGTGTATAGAGAAGAATGCGTCCATCTGCGCCAGCAGATGGCGGCTCGTCCCAAGCGGCTCGCGCATTGTGCGTAGCACAATAGACGCAAGAGCATCGCTTGGGAGAAAGAACAAGGAGAAAGAAGAATCCTATTACTTGTTTATAAAACTTGGACAGGTTAATAATCGCTTTGAGAGGGATAATTGATGACACAAAAGCTTTCCATTGCGCTGGCACAGCTTAATCCGACGGTGGGGGCGGTGGCGGCCAATGCTGACTTATTGCGTATTGCGCACCGCAAGGCAGCATTGGCAAAAATGGATATTGTGGTGGCCAGTGAATTATTTTTGAGCGGTTATCCGCCTGAAGATTTGGTGTTGAAGCGGGCGTTTTTGCGCCATGTTGCCGACCAGATTGACGCGCTGGTGGCTGATACAGCAGATGGCGGCCCCGCGCTTATTTTTGGTGCGCCAGTGGTTGAAGATGGCCAGCTTTATAATAGCGTGGTGGTGGCCGATGGTGGCCAATGCGCGGTGCGCCACAAAGTGCATTTGCCCAATTATGCGGTATTTGATGAAAGGCGGTTATTTGTGCGCGGTGCGATGCCGCAAATTGTAGAGGTGCGCGGGGTGCGCATGGGCTTGCCGATTTGCGAGGATATTTGGTTTGCCGATGTCTGCGCGCATTTGAAAGAGGCGGGGGCAGAATTATTGGTGTCGCCCAATAGTTCGCCCTTTGAGCGCGATAAACATAAAAACCGCATGGGGCATGCCCACGCACGGGTGGATGAAACCGGGCTACCGCTTATTTATGTCAACCAGATTGGCGGGCAAGATGAGCTGGTATTTGATGGTGGCAGTTTTGTGTTTGGGGGTGATGGTGTGCTGGTGGCGAAAGCCGCTTTTTGGAAGGCTGGAATGACCTTAACCAATTGGACGAAAAATGATGATGGCTGGCAGGGCAAAGCGATTACCGATAGTGTGTCGGATACCATAGAGACTGTTAATATCAATGATATAATTTGTGAAGAAATTTATATGGCGACCATTATTGGGCTGCGCGATTATGTTGAGAAAAATAATTTTGCTTCGGTGTTGCTGGGTTTATCAGGCGGCATTGATAGCGCGCTTTGTGCGGCCATTGCCACCGATGCCCTAGGCGCAAAGCGGGTGCATGCCATTATGTTGCCCTCACGCTATACCAGCAAAGCCAGCATTAGCGATGCGGGTGCATGTGCCAAAACCTTAGGCATTAAACTGGATAAATTATCCATTATTGAGGCGGTTAATGCGGTGGAAGGCACATTGGCAGATTTATTTGCTGGCACTGATGGCGATGTTACAGAAGAAAATATCCAATCGCGTTTGCGCGGCTTATTATTGATGGCGGTATCCAATAAATTTGGTGCGATGCTGGTTACGACTGGCAATAAATCGGAAATTTCGGTTGGCTATGCCACCCTTTATGGCGATATGAATGGCGGCTATAATCCGATTAAAGATATTTATAAAACTGAATTATTTGACTTGGCTAGGTGGCGCAATAATAATTTTCCCGATGGTGCGTTGGGGCCAAAAAATATGGTTATTCCGCAGGCGATTATTGACAAGCCGCCAAGTGCCGAATTGCGCCCCGACCAAAAAGACGAAGACAGCCTGCCGCCTTATGAGGTGTTGGATGCGATATTATTTGCGCTGGTGGAAGAGGAAGCTGGGGTTGATGAAATTATTGCCCAAGGCCATGCGCCAGACATTGTCAAGCGCATTGAGCATTTGCTATATGTGTCGGAATATAAACGCCGCCAAGCCGCGCCCGGCACAAAAATCGGCAGTCGCAATTTTGGCCGCGCCCGCCGCTATCCCATCACCAACGGGTTTCGGGATATACAAGAAAAGAAAAAGAAAAAGAGAAAATGAGTATTAAAACCCGCTTTGCCCCGAGTCCGACGGGTTTTTTGCATGTTGGCAATGCGCGTGCCGCGCTATTTTGCTATCTATTTGCCAAAGCCGCCAATGGTGCTTTTATGCTGCGCTATGACGACACAGATGCGGCGCGTTCTACGCCCGAATATGCGCAAGCAATAGCCGAAGATTTGCGCTGGCTAGGGCTGACACCCGATGAAACAGCGCGGCAATCTGAAAGGTTTGCGCGTTATGAGGCCGCGTTTTCCGATTTGGTGGCGCGGGGGCTGGTATATGCTTGTTATGAATCACCAGAGGAATTGGAGAAAAAACGCAAGCGGCAATTAGCGCGGGGCTTGCCGCCGGTTTATGACCGCGCCGCGTTGGAGCTGAGCGAAGCCGAAAAAACCGCATTGGAGGCGACCTTGGCGGCGGCGGGGCATAAACCGCATTGGCGGTTTAAACTTTCGGGCGAAATGGTGGTGTGGGAAGACCTTATTCGTGGCACGCAAAAAATTGACATGAGTAGCGTGTCTGACCCTGTGATACGGCGCGGCGATGGCACATGGCTTTATAGCCTGCCAAGCGTGGTGGATGATATGGATTTTAAT
>JBPCVS010000071.1:0-4475 GCA_051010295.1 Parvibaculales bacterium
GGTGCGCAAATGCACCAGCTTGGCTTGGGCAATACGCAAAGCGCGCCGCCACAAAGCAAGATTGCGCGCTCTGTCAGAACGGCCATCACAGGCAAAAGAAAATTGGCATTTATGGCGGCGCACCTCGCCTTGAAACACCACACCGCAAATGCTGGCTGGGTAGCGCGAATCACGGGCGCGGTTAATCACCACATCAGCCACCGCTTCCCAACCTGCCACTGGCTCTGAACGCGCCTCAAAATATATCGCTTGGGCGAGGCATCTTTTGGCCTCGGCCAAAGTTTCTTTTTTGCGGCTGGTTTGTGTGCCTTTGAACATGGTGCCAATGGTGGGCAGTGAAACAGTGGCCACTGGCGGTGGCGTGGGCATCGCCACCATGTGATGGGGCAGCACAATATGGCGGTGCATTGTGACGACTTCAAACCCAATGGCAAATAAAATGCCATAGGCCATAGCGCACTGGCAAAAAGTGGCCGTGCCACGCCATATATGCCGAAAATCTAACCAAATAAGCAAATGCACAACAGCCTCCCGCCTTTTGCGTTTCGGCTTTATAAAACACAAAAAGTCTTATTATTTGGTTAAGCTGATAAGCTGATTTGCCGCTCTTCTCAAGTTGCTTTTATACTTGCTTGGGCGGCGGCCAGACGCGCAATCGGCACACGAAAAGGCGAACAGGATACATAATCAAGCCCTAATTTTTGACAAAACGCGATTGAGCGCGGGTTGCCACCATGCTCTCCACATAGGCCGAGTTTTATGTCTGTTTTGGTGCGGCGCGCACCTTCGCAGGCTATTTTCATCAAACCCCCAACGCCTTCAATATCAAGCGTGGCAAATGGGTCATCTGATAATATGTGCTGGCTTTGATAATTGCTTAAAAATGCACTGCTATCATCGCGGCTTAAGCCGAAAGTGGTTTGCGTCAAATCATTTGTGCCGAAAGAGAAAAAATCTGAAAATTCAGCCAGCCTATCGGCCAACAAAGCGGCACGCGGCACTTCTATCATACTGCCCAAAGTAAATTGCGGTTGCACGCCAGAGCTTTGTGCAAAAGCGCGCGCTTCGGTTTCAACAAGTGTTATTAGTCGCTCCAGCTCTTTGGTTTCCATCACCAGAGGCATCATAATTTCTACCTGCGGCAACACTTTACAAGCCGCTTTTTGTTGCGCCCTAAAAATTGCCCGTAGCTGCATTTGATAAATTTCTGGCGCGGTGGCGGCCAGTCGACAACCACGATGGCCAAGCATCGGATTGGTTTCTTGCAACATCATAAGCCGCGCACGAATAGCACTTTCTTCCATGCCCAACCCCTCAGCCGCCGCGCTTAAATCATCATCCAATTTGGGCAAAAATTCATGCAATGGCGGGTCAAGCAAGCGAATTGTTATCGGCAAATTATCCATAATTTCAAATAATTTGACAAAATCGGCACATTGCTCTGGCTCCAACGCATCCAATGCGGATTGTCTTGTCTCTGGTCGGTCGGCCAAAATCATCTGCTGCACATTAAAAATACGCGATGGTTCAAAAAACATGTGTTCGGTGCGGCACAGCCCGATACCTTCTGCCCCAAGCCGCAAGGCACGGGCGGCATCGGCAGGGGTTTCGGCATTGGCGCGCACCCCCATTGTGCGGAATTTATCGGCCCACCCCATAATCGTTTCAAAATCGCTAGAGAGTTCTGGCTCTAAAGTTGGCACAATGCCGCGCATCACGCGCCCCGATGTGCCATCCACAGTTAAAATTGTGCCTTCGCGGATTTCTTCTTCGCCCAGATAGGCAACGCCTCTGTCATAATCAATGCGGATTTCGCCCGCGCCCGACACACATGGCCGCCCTAAACCCCGTGCCACCACAGCCGCATGGCTGGTCATGCCGCCCCGCGAGGTTAAAATAGCGGCGGCGGCATACATGCCATGAATATCGTCAGGGCTGGTTTCCATGCGTAACAAAATCACTTTTTCGCCACTGGCCGCCAATGCTTCGGTGCGCTCAGAGCTTAACGCCACAATGCCACTGGCCGCCCCGGGTGAGGCCGGCAAGCCTTGGGTTAATATGTCAAGCGGTGCATCGGGGTCTAAGGTCGGGTGCAATAATTGCTCTAGTGCCAATGGGTCAAGGCGTGCCAATGCCTGTTTTTCGTCAATCAGCCCTTCGGCATGCAAATCAATAGCGATTTTCATACCCGCTTTGGTGCTACGTTGGCCGTTGCGCGTCTGCAATATAAATAATGTGCCGCGTTGCACCGTAAATTCAACATCTTGCATATCGCAAAAACGCGCTTCTAGCTTGGCAAAAATTTCAACCAATTCGGCAAAACTATCAGGCATTAATTCTTCCATAGATAAATCTTCAAAATCAGCATCTTCACGCGCTTGTTGGGTCAGATAAAGCGGGGTGCGCGTGCCAGCCACCACATCTTCGCCCTGCGCATTCACCAAAAATTCGCCATAAATTTCTTTTTCGCCAGTTGATGGGTTGCGCGTAAAAGCCACCCCTGTCGCACTATCATCGCCCAAATTGCCAAACACCATCGCCTGCACTATCACAGCCGTTCCCCACTCATCGGGGATATTGTGTAAGCGACGATAGGTGATGGCGCGTGGGTTTTGCCAGCTTTGAAAAATGGCGCGAATAGCAGCCGCAAGCTGGGTTTTCGGGTCTTGCGGAAAAGCCGTTCCTGCCGTTTCAATAATCATGCGCTGGAAATTTTGGCATATATCTTGCCAATCTTCGGCATCAAATTCGGCATCCAATGTCAAATTATTCTCAAATTTATAGCTATCAATAATATCCTCAAACGCATCATGTGGCACATCCATCACCACATCACCATAGAGCTGCATAAAGCGGCGATAACTATCCCACGCAAAACGCGCATCACCCATATTTTGTGCCAGTGCTACAACGCTTTCATCATTCAAGCCCAGATTAAGCACCGTATCCATCATGCCGGGCATAGAAACACGTGCGCCAGAACGCACCGCCACCAATAAAGGATTGCTTGCATCACCCCATTGCATGCCTAAAATTTTGCCAATGCGGTGCATCGCTTTATCAATTTCACCCTCCAGCCCATCGGGGTAATCGCCATGTGCATTAAAATGGCGGCAGATATTGGTTGTAATCGTAAAACCCGGCGGCACGG
This sequence comes from Parvibaculales bacterium, assembly GCA_051010295.1. GTDB lineage: Bacteria > Pseudomonadota > Alphaproteobacteria > RS24 > RS24 > JBPCVS01. The sequence continues at coordinate 3,152 of JBPCVS010000071.1, forward strand.
GCAAGCCAAGCTGACTCATCTCCGCCAAATTTGCGCCTTTGCCACCCAGCACATCGCGCATACTGGCATCGCCATCGGCTTTGCCTTGCCCAAAGTGGAAAATATGGGGAGGGGTCGTCATAGCATTTTACCTCTTTTCAATGGCCGCCAACTGGCCGACATTATTCATCGCATCACGCAATTTTTTTAATAAGGCAAGGCGATTATTGCGGATAGAATCATCATCATCATTCACCATCACCGCCTCAAAAAACACATCTACGGGCTGGCGCAGTGTCGCTAATTGGTTGAGATAATCGGTATAAGCCGCAAGTGATGGTTCAATTTTTTCTGGCAATTTATCCAGCGCGTCCGCCAAAGCTTTTTCTTCGGGTGTTTCATAAAGTTTTTCATCAAGCGGTGTATCTTGCAAATCGCTATCTTCCAAAATACCAGTGGCGCGATTATAGGCCGCCAGCATATTGCCGCCCGCCTCGCTATTGATAAAATCTTGTAGCTGCGTGGCGCGTTGTTTCAAAGTGAGAATATCATCACGTTGTGTTGTCGTGTGGGAAAAAATCGCCTGCACAATATCATGCGTGATACCCGATTGCGTATCGCGGAGATATATTTTTAAGCGGTCAACAATAAAGCCTAGCAAATCTTCGGCAATGTCTTCCGATGTTTTTTTGTCATATCGTTTCATCGCCTCACGCAAAAGCGGCAACAGCGGCAAAGGCGTTTCGTTTTCCAAAATAATGCGTATCACCCCCAGCGCGGCGCGGCGCAAAGCATAGGGGTCTTTTGAGCCAGTCGGTTTTTCATCAATCAGCCAGAACCCCGCCAAAGTGTCAATTTTATCGGCCAGTGCGACAACGCACCCCGCAGGCGTGGCGGGGATATTATCATTGGGCCCAAGCGGTTTATAATGGTCATAAATAGCTTTGCCCACCCTATCCAATTTACCTATTTTTGCGGAAGCATAATAGCCGCCCATAATGCCTTGCAATTCGGGAAATTCATAAACCATGCCTGAGAGCAAATCGACTTTGGCCAAAGCTGCGGCCTGTTGTACAACTGCTTTATCGGCCTTAAAAGCAGCCGCGCAAAGCCCCGCCAGATTCGTCATGCGCTTTGTTTTGTCGCCTAGCAAACCAAGCTTGGCATGAAAAATCACCTGATCCAATTTTGGCAGACGGCTTTCCAATGGTACTTTGCAATCTTTCTCCCAATAAAAGCGGCCATCGGATAGGCGGGCGCGCAACACGCGCTCATTGCCATCACGAATAGCCGCGCCCTCATCTGCCGTTTTAATATCGGCAATGATGATAAAATAGGGCGCGAG
>JBPCVS010000072.1:0-8665 GCA_051010295.1 Parvibaculales bacterium
CCAATTCTTATCGGCCTCATTTTAATTGACCGCATGCGCCGCAGTTTTGCCCATAGAATCTAGGGGCGATTTGGGGGTTAATTTAAGCCGTTTCAGAAAATAATTCGCGGCCAATCAGCATACGGCGAATTTCTGAAGTGCCCGCCCCAATTTCAGCCAATTTAGCATCGCGCAAATAACGCCCGACTGGATTCTCATTCACATAGCCATTGCCGCCCATAAGCTGAATCGCATCTAAGGCGCATTGGGTGGCATTTTCGGCGGCAAATAAAATGGCGGCGGCGGCATCTTTGCGCGTTGTCTCGCCCCTATCACATGCCTGATTAACCGCATAGACATAGGCCCGTGACGCACTTAATCGTGTGTACATATCAGCCAGTTTAGCCTGTAAAAGCTGAAATGTGCCAATCGGCTGGCCAAATTGCTCGCGCTGATGCACATAGGGCAACACCGTATCCAAACAAGCTTGCATAATGCCAACTGGCCAGCCCGCCAACACAGCACGCTCATAATCCAGCCCACTCATCAACACTTCAACCCCCCGATTAAGCGTCCCTATAATATTTTCTTCTGGCACTTCGCAATTTTCAAAAACCAATTCGCCCGTTTCCGACCCACGATGCCCCAATTTATCAAGTTTTTGCGCACAAGAAAAACCTTTGAAATTTTTCTCAATGATAAAAGCGGTGATACCCCGCGCATCTGCTTGCGGTTCGGTTTTAGCATATACAACCAAAATATCGGCAGATGGCCCATTGGTAATCCAAAATTTGCTCCCATTCAAAATATAGTGCGCGTCTTTTTTTTCAGCGCGTAATTTCATAGAAACAACATCCGACCCCGCGCCCGTTTCCGACATGGCCAGCGCACCCAAATGCTCACCAGAAACCAGTTTGGGCAAATAATGCTGTTTTTGCGCATCAGTTCCCCATCGGAAAATCTGATTGATGCACAAATTAGCATGCGCGCCAAAAGACAAGCCGACTGAGGCAGAGGCTCGACTAATTTCTTCTACTGCGATGGCTTGTGCCACATAGCCCAGCCCCACCCCGCCATATTCTTCCGAAACAGTCAGGCCGTGCAATCCCATATCACCCAAAGGCTTCCACAAATCGCGAGGAAATGTATCCGTGCGGTCAATTTCATCAGCGCGTGGCAAAATCTCATTATTAACAAAAGCGCGTAAGCTGTCGCGCATCATGTTAATATCCTCGCCCAAATCAAACTGCAACATGGGATAGCTATTAGAAAGCATGGCGTTTCCTATGAGTCACCTGCCGCCAAAACAGCAATGTGATAGATGATTCACCTTTATTTTTATTCTGCGGCAAAGCCCAATACGGCTTTGACTTCAAGAAAATCCTCAAAGCCAAATTCGCCCCATTCGCGGCCATTGCCCGATTGCTTATAGCCACCAAAAGGTGCTGTAAAATCAGCCCCTTGACCATTGAGATGCACATTGCCCGTGCGCAAACGCGAGGCCACTTTACGCGCCCGCTCAATATCGCCCGACTGCACATAACCCGACAAGCCATAGACTGTATCATTAGCAATCTCAATAGCATCTTCCTCATCTTTATATTTGAGAATTGATAAAACCGGCCCAAATACTTCCTCACGCGCAATGGTCATATCATTGGTGATATTGGCAAAAACTGTTGGCTTTACATAATAACCCGCATTGAGACCATCGGGCTTGCCTGGCCCACCGCATACCAGCTCAGAACCCTCTTCAATGGCTTTTTCAATCAGCCCCTGAATTTTGTTGAACTGCACTTCGCTCACCACTGGCCCAATGGTTGTGTCTTCGGCTTGGGGGTCACCCACTTTCACCTTTTCGGCGGCGGCTTTGGCAATTTCTACCGCCTCATCATGGCGGTCGGCTGGCACCAACATCCGCGTTGGGGCGTTGCACGACTGGCCAGAATTGGTAAAACATGATTGCACACCACTGGCGACAGCTTTGTTGAAATCAGCATCATCAAGAATAATATTGGCCGATTTTCCGCCCAATTCTTGTGCCACACGTTTAACCGTATCGGCAGATGATTTGGCCACCATCACCCCAGCACGGGTTGACCCTGTAAAGGACATCATATCAATATCGGGGTGCCGCGACAAAGCCTCGCCCACAGTTGGCCCATCGCCATTAACCAGATTGAAAACACCGTCTGGCACACCCGCCTCATCCAAAATTTCCGCAAATAAAGCAGCATTAAGGGGCGCAACTTCAGATGGCTTCAATACCATTGTGCAACCCGCCGCCAAGGCTGGCGCAACTTTGCAAGAAATTTGGTTAATCGGCCAATTCCATGGCGTAATCAGCCCACACACACCAACCGGCTCTTTGGTGATCAAGGTGCTGTTATGGGTCTGTTCAAATTCGTAATTTTCCAAAATGCCGCGAAAAGTTGATAAATGCCCTATACCAGTGGCGGCTTGCGCAGCTGTGGATAACCACATCGGCGCGCCCATTTCTGAGCTAATTGTTTCGGCCACTTCGCCAATGCGCTTTTGATAAACCCCTATAATGGCATCAAATAAGTCCAGCCGCTCTTGCCGACTGGTGCGCGAAAAAGAGCCAAAGGCTTTTTTGGCCGCCGCAACAGCTTTGTTAACATCTTCCTCATTACCCAGCATAATTTGGCCAATAACTTGCTCATTGGCGGGGTTAATGACATCAAATGGTTTTGGGCTAGTGGGTTCAACCCATTGGCCATTAATATAAAATTTCAAACAGTTTTCCATTGTAGACTCCCTCAAGGCTTATTTGAACTCTATGAAAGCAGATTTAGCGGCGCAATCAAGCACAAAATTGCATTAAATTATATTGCCAAAAATTATGTTGCCAAATTTTATGGGGTGGCACAACCGCTCTCTGGATAGTTGTGCTAAAAATAAAACAAATCACCATAAATTACTATGGCTTTATATTATCTCTTTGACCTGTGTATCGCCAATTTTCTAATTTGCAAGAGCATTGCCTAGGGTAGCAGCATTGACATGAGACTTTGTTAGGCAATGTAGTCGCGTCAGTCGGTGCTGGGTTTTCTGGATCTCCCTGTCATGGTCCCTCATTCTGGAAAATTCCGCCGCAGGCTATTTGGTCTGCGGCGGCATCCCGCTATCATTACCCATAATTTGCTAACATTAACTTAAGGCTTCTTGAATTTCATGCGCCAACAGCCATAAGCGGTCGCGCCCCCAGCAAGAAAATAATTCTTCGCCCTTTTCATCTAACAAGCGATAACTCGGCACACCCCAAAGGTCAGAGCCCATCATTTGCTGGCGATTATCTTCAGCCCAGCCTTGCCAATCATCATTGCCTAGCAAAGCCTGCGCTTCTTGCCAGTCAAGCTCAGCCGCCTCAACAGCTTTTTTCATGCCCGCATCAGTTTTCATATCAACACCTTGCGCCCATGCTAAACGGCAAAAAGCCAGCAAAAAGTCGCCCCCTTTGCCCTGTTCATCAGCCCATGCAAAAAGCGAATAACACCGCTCAACTGGCTCACCAACAGGGTCGGCAATTTTACCAAATGGCACATCAATGCGGTCGGCTTCGCGTTTGGTGTCGCCCAAAATATACAACCCTTTGCGGCGCGGAACAGGCAGGCCACGCATCACCATTGGCAATACTGGCCGCACCACCAGATTAATTGGATAATGATTGGGCAAATCCAATGTTTCGGGCATAGAAACATAGCTATAGGGGCTGCGCACTGAGGGATAAAACTCCACTGTCAGGCGGCGTTTAGCTGGTTGTGCCATAAAAGCTGGACGGGTTTGAAATTGTGTCACCCGACGGCACCCATGATTGAGAAAACGCTGGGCAATCAACCTATCTTCCAGATAAGGTAGGCGGTCAATCCCCCAATACCACTCACCGCCATAATATAACATGCCGCCAAGATAATGCCCCAACAGGTCGCGCATTTTTGTGCCTGATTTCAACATTTCACTGGCTTTGCGCTCACTCACCAATGCCATGCGCTCTAGCAAATTGCTGTCATTATTCCAATAGGCTTCGCCAATTTCGGTCAATGCAATAAGCGGATTGCTTGAGGCCGCCAATGCACGCTGGGCGAGTTGCAAACAAGTATTTGAGGGCTGATGGCCTAAATCGGTAAAACTTAGCCCATAAAAAGGCGCGATTTTGGCGGCATCACGGCGGCTATAATTTTCCAATGCATCCCGTTCAGGGGCATACTCATTGGGCGGCGGCATAACCATATGCACAACAAACTTCAAATTATAAGCACTTTGCAAAATCGGCAAAAGTTGCGCCACCAAATGACTATAAGGGTCGTCAATCTGGTGAAAATAGTGCAATGTGTGGGGATTGCCAGATAAACGGCGGCGCGTCTCAAACAAATTGCGCTTTATGCGTAACAAAGTTTTGCTGGTGAGAAAACGAGTGATTGATGGGGCGAGTTTTGATGACATGAATTATCTCCAAATTGGGCGCACAATGTTGCAACGCAATGTTGCGACACAATGTTGCGGCACAATGCAAAAGTCAACAGATTCAAAAAATTTCAGCAAAATTAATGACTGCATCTCTTCACTATCCCTCTATTATCCAAGTGCTGTATCGGACACAAAGGGGTTGGTTTGTTTTTCAAAAGCAAAAGTTGAAGTTGGCCCATGGCCCGGAATAAAAGTAATATCTGGCTCTAGCACCCATAAACGCTCGGTAATGGAGCGGATGAGTTGATTATAATCGCCTTTGGGAAAATCGGTGCGCCCAATGGAGCCTTTGAAAATAACATCACCCACCATTGCCACCCTGTCATCGGGTTGCACAAACACCACATGGCCGGGTGTGTGGCCGGGGCAATGAATAACATCAAACTCTGCGCCAGCAGCCGATATTTTATCGCCATGCTTTAGCCATGTATCAGGTTCAAAGCTACGCGCTTTGGGAAAACCAAATTGCGCCGCCGCTTCTGGCATGCCATCAATCCAAAATTTATCATCAATATGCGGGCCAATAATCGGAATGTTGCGCGCCTCAGCCATATCTTTCACCGCGCCGGCATGGTCAAGATGGCCATGCGTTACAAGAATTTTCTCAATCTCAATGCCCTGCTTGGCAATAAATTCATCTAATAAAGCAAGGTCACCGCCCGGGTCAACAATCGCCCCTTTTTTGGTTTCCTCATTCCAAAATATCGTGCAGTTTTGCTGAAAAGCCGTCACTGGAATTATCTGGTATCTAATCATTAAAATATCCCTTTAGCATAAGCATAAACATTTTGGCCTGCGAATCAAATAGGGTAAAATCTGATTCGTTTTTAATAATTGAAAGGAGGTGTCCATTGTCTAGTGAGAGGTCAAAATTGAGGTTTCAAATCCAGCGCAATAATATAAGTCAGGTAGATGTGGGGCAACCTCCGCGATTTTCCGATGTGCTAAAACAATGAGGATTGGCCTTATACCCAATCACGGGGTGTCTGCTATGCAGGCACCCTTTTTGTTTGGGCCAAGACAGACTATAAAGTAGCATGACATATTTTCTTGGCATTGATTTAGGCGCAAGCCACTTAAAGGCGGTGCTTATTGACGCGCAAAGCCAGCCACTGGCACAAGCCGCCGCGCCGATTGCCACGCAGCAGCCGCATATCGGCCAAGCCGAACAAAACCCCGATGATTGGCGCAACGCATTGGTGCAGGCATTGGTCGCCATTAAAGCGGCGATTGGCACATTTGATGGCTTGGCTGGCATTGCAGTCAGTGGGGGCGCGCATATTGGGGTTTTGTGTGCCCATAATGCCCGCCCTTTGCGCCCTGCAATTTTGTGGAGCGACCAGCGCGCCCATGCTGAGGCGCAACAGCTGGCACAAGATGGCAAAGTGGAAAAGCTGGCCTATAATCGCCCCAATGCCACATGGACATTGCCGCACCTTATTTGGCTACAAAATAATGAACCGCACCACATAAAAAATTGTCAAAAATTTTATTTCGCCAAAGATTGGCTACGCGCCCAATTAACCGACGACCACACAAGCGATTTTGGCGAGGCAGTGGGCGGTATGTTGGGCGATTTCAAAACCCGTAAATGGAGCGACACTTTGCTCAATTTAAGCGGACTGGGCGGCCATGCAGTGCCGCATTTGTGCGCCCCCACCGCGCAAACGGGCAGTGTAACCGCCGCCGCTTGCGCCGCTTTTGGATTGCCAAAAGGCGTGCCAGTCTATCAAGGTAGCATTGATACCAGCGTTGAGTTTTTATGTTGCGCGCCGCTTGCGCCACAAACCGCCAGCCTAAAATTAGCCAGCGCGGGGGTGTTGTCATTTTCTGCCAAAACAAGCACCCCGCACCCGCCTATTTCGCTTTATCCGCATATTTTGGAAGGCGCGGTGTATCATGCGGCGGGTATGAATATGTGCATGACGGCCATTGATTGGGTTGGCCGCACATTATTTGCTGGCTTGACGGCTGCACAACTGGCCGAACACGCCGCCAGTGCGCCGCCAAACGCCCATAATGTGTTGTTTCATCCCTATCTGGCAGGCGAGCGCGCACCTTTATGGAAGCCCGATTTAACCGCGCAATTTTCGGGGTTGAGCCGTGCCAGCAATCGCGCCGATATAGCTCGCGCCGCTTTTGAAGGCGTTGGCCACGCCCTCACCGAAATTTGGCACGATATGACCGACAAACTCTATCAGCCCGATTTACTGCATGTGATGGGCGGCGGGGCGGCCAGTGATTTTTGGTGTCAAATGCTGGCCGATATGCTGAATACGCCCTTGCACCGCGCCACACAGACCGATTGCAGTTTTGCCACCGCTTTGCTGGCTGGCGTGGCGCATGGCCAATTTGATACATTTTCACAAGCTGCTTTACTGGCTACAAACAGCCAACAAAAACAAATAGAATTTATGCCTGACAAAACGCGCCATAATGACTATGCTGAAGCCCATAAAAATTTTATTGATGCTCGTTTTTTATAAAATGGGGCATATAAAGCGAGGGAGAAAATTATGAAAGACCGTATTGATTTTACCGTTGAGAACCATATCGCCCATATTCATTTTATTCGTGGCGACAAGATGAACGCGCTGGATGGCAAAATGATGGATGCCATGATTGAGGCGGGTGAAAAACTGAAAACCGACCCTGATATTCGGGTGGCGGTGTTGTCAGGCGAAGGCCGCGCTTTTTGTGCGGGGCTGGATATGGCCAATTTTGCGGCAATGGCGCAAGGCGATAAGGGAGCGGACGACACCATCACCAAAAAACCAAGCCAGAAGCTGGTTGACCGCACGCATGGGCTTGCCAATCGGGTGCAAATGGTCGCCTATACATGGCGCGAAGCGCAAGTGCCAGTAATTGCGGCCGCGCAGGGTTTTGCGCTGGGTGGCGGGTTTCAAATCTATATGGGCGCGGATATTCGCTATGCCGCCCCAAACACAAAATTCGCCATTATGGAAGCGCGTTGGGGGCTGGTGCCAGATATGGGCACAACCCATGTGATGACACGGCTGGCGGGGGAAGATATTGTCAAAGAGCTGGCGATGACGGCACGGATTTTTGACGCTGAGGAAGCCAAAGAATATGGCTTTATCACTCGCATTTATGATGACCCACTGGCGGCCGCCATGCAAACCGCGCAAGAAATTGTAGCGCGCAACCCTGAGGCGGTGCGCGGCACCAAGCGGCTGTTTAATGAACCCGCCGACCGCTTTATCGCCGACACATTATTGCTGGAAAGCGAAATTCAAGAAAGCATTATTGGCAAGCCCAATCAACGCGAGGCAGTGAAGGCCGAGCTTGAAAAACGCGCCCCGCATTTTGAAGATTTTGCCAATGAAAAACAAGCAGCCGAATAATCAATAGCCGATAATCTGCGCGCTGCGCGTGGCCAGCCAAAATATGGCGAGGCCGCCCATTGCCAAAATGGGTGCCTCTGCCAATATCGGCTGATTATGCAATATCGGTTTAAGATGGGGTGCTAAAATCTGCCGCAAAATCAATATGGCCGCCACCAGCATAAGCTGGCCGACCTCTAGCCCCACATTAAATAAAGCCAGCGCGTAACCCGCCGCCTCACGCGGCAAACCAATATCGGCCAACACACCAGCAAAGCCAAAGCCATGCAACAGGCCAAAACCAAAAGCCACAATTTGCGGAAAATCACGCGCTATTGGCGAGCGACGCGCAGGCGGCAAAGTCAATTCAACCGCAACAAATAAAATAGATAACGCGATGGCCGCCTCCACTGGCGCAGACGGCAAAGCCCAGCCGCCCAAAATGGCCAGTGCCAAAGTGATGCTATGGGCGAGCGTAAAAGCCGTGATGACCCAAAATAATCGCGTCCAGCGCGTGACCAGCAAAACCAATCCCAACACAAATAAAATATGGTCATAGCCGAATAGCAAATGCTCCACCCCCAGCCCAAAATAAGCCGCCAGCCCAACCCCACCACCGCGCAATTTCTGCACGGGCGCATCAGCCGTCAGCCGCAAAGTGGTGGTGGCACCGCTCAATTCCACCAGCCGCACAAACACATCGGTAATGGTTTTTTGCAAGCCCTCAACACCAATTGGCTGGCCTTTAAGCCCGCCAGTGCAACGCAAGGCAAATTGCTCTATCAAAGCACCCGGCTGGCGCGCCATACGGCTATCGCTCAGCCTTTCGCAATTTATGGGAAACACTGGATACA
>JBPCVS010000073.1:0-6317 GCA_051010295.1 Parvibaculales bacterium
AATGGCCCCTGAATAATTTTTAATTCGGTGATACTGCCCGCGCCATAATGCCCATTCAGCCGTTGCAAAATTAACGGCACCATGTGTTGCACCTCTGGTGCCATTGCGCCCTCCACGCGCACCGTCAGCACCGCGCCTTTGCCGCTGTTTCCACCGCGCCGCGAAATCCGCTCTGGGATAGAAAATGCCGCCAGCTCTTCGCCCACAATGGCGGGCCAATGCGACCACACATCAATATCGCGGAAGCCGCGCTTGCGCATAACCGCGCCCACCACGCGCCCCAACACCGCGCCCACCGCACGGCCTTGAAAGCCTTTTGCTGGTTGTGTTGGGGGCATATTGTCAGCCATTATGTCTCCTTTTATTTCTCCTTTGGTGCGGCTGGCGATGGCGGCCATTGCCTGCTAATATAACATAATGACGCGCCCAAAGTCTCACAGTGAATCCGCCACCGCTATTTTGCTTGCTTGGTATGATGCCCATGCCCGCGCTTTGGCTTGGCGCGCCCCGCCAAACAGCAAAACCAAACCCGACCCCTATCGCGTTTGGCTGGCGGAGATTATGTTGCAACAAACCACTGTCGCCACCGTTACACCCTATTTTGAAAAATTTTTGCGCCAATTCCCCACCCTGCAAAGCTTGGCCAATGCGCCAGATGAAGCCGTGATGGCCGCTTGGGCGGGGCTGGGATATTATAGCCGTGCGCGCAATTTGTTAAAATGCGCAAGGCTGGTGATGGCCGCGCATGGCGGCAAATTGCCCAACCAAGAAGCCGCCTTGCTACAGCTACCCGGTATTGGCGCATACACCGCCGCCGCCATTGCCGCCATTGCTTTCAACCAACCCACCGCGCCTGTTGATGGCAATATTGAGCGCGTTTTGGCGCGGCTATTCGCGCTGGCCACAAAGCCGCCCGCTTTGAAAATGCGCGTGAGGGAAAAGCTAGCCAGCCTAATAAAATCTGTGCCAGCCAACCGCGCAGGCGATTTTATTCAAGCCTTGATGGATTTGGGCGCGACCATCTGCACCCCCAAACAACCAAAATGCCAGCTTTGTGTGTGGCAAAATATCTGCGCCGCCCACGCCACGCAAAAAACCAACATTCTGCCGCACCGCGCCGCCAAAAAACCACGCCCCGACCGCGCTGGCACAATTTATTGGCTAACCAATGCCAAAGGCGCGGTGTTGATGCAACGCCGCCCCGATAAAGGATTGTTGGGCGGTATGTTGACTTTTCCATCCAACGGATGGGACGCGGCCAATGATACGGTTTTGCCCGCGCTTGTGCCGCAGGGCTGGTCGGTGCTAACAGGCGAGGTGGTGCATGTGTTCACGCATTTTCGCCTCACCCTAAAAATTGTAACGCAAACCGCGCCAAAAAATTTTCGCAAACCAACCAACTGCCAGTGGATAGAACCCCGCGATTTTGCCACCCAAGCCCTGCCCAGCGTGATGCAAAAAGTGGCCAAGCGGGTGCTGGCAAATAGGTAAAATTATTCGCTACGGATTTTTTGGCGCAGATTATCAATCGGCACATATTGGTTGCCGTCCTTATAGTGCCAGAATGTCCAGCCATTGCAGGCGGGCGCGCCTTGCGCTGCCGCGCCAACCTTATGGATTGACCCCGAAAAACGATGCGCCCCATCGCGCAAGCTCAAACTGCCATCAACCCGCACCCGCGCCGCCACTTTGCGCGCTGGCCCAAAAAGCTGTGAGCCGGGCTTCACCAGCCCACGTTCTACCAATGTGCCAAATGGCACACGCGGCAGAGTTTTCGCGCTTTGCATAATATGCAGTGCCGCCTCATCTATTGGCTGTGCCGCATCAATCCGCGCCTGCGCCGCCGCCGCATAGTTTTTTTCTGCCTCAATGCCGATGAAATGCCGCCCCAGCTTTTTTGCCACCGCACCGCTTGTGCCAGTGCCGAAAAATGGATCAAGCACCACATCGCCCGCATTGGTGGATGATAAAATAACGCGATGCAACAGGGATTCTGGCTTTTGCGTGGGGTGCAATTTGTCGCCGTCCGCATCTTTCAGCCTTTCATGACCGTTGCAAATCGGCAAATTCCAATCGGAGCGCATTTGCACATCTTCATTGAGGGCTTTCATCGCCTGATAGTTGAAAACATAATTGGTGGCATTTTCATCATGCGCCGCCCATATTAAGGTTTCGTGCGCATTGGTAAAACGTGTGCCGCGAAAATTCGGCATCGGATTGCTTTTGCGCCAGATAATATCGTTCAAAATCCAAAAACCCAAATCTTGCAAAGCCGTGCCAACGCGAAAGATATTATGATAACTACCAATCACCCATAAAGTGCCAGTCGGCTTCAACACGCGGCGCAATTGTGCCAGCCAGCTGCGCGTGAAAGCATCATAGGCGGCAAAATTATCAAATTTATCCCAATCATCGGTGCAGGCATCTACCTTGCTTTGGTCGGGGCGGTGCAACGCATTTTTGAGCTGCAAATTATAAGGCGGGTCGGCAAAGGCCATATCAATGCTGTCATCAGGCAGGCTTTTTAAGGCCGCCAAACAATCCGCCACCAAAATTTGATTAAGCGGTAAGGTGCTTGATTGTGCTGATTTTTTTGGGGCCGTGCGCGTCATTTTGCTAACATGAGTCATTGGCGATAGCGCGTCAATAATAATTTTGCCAATTTAACCCCGACACAGGGCAAGCCGTTAAAAAAACGCCTTATCCACAAAACTATCCACAGGCTGATTGAGGCGTTTTTCCTAATCGTTTGGCAATCGGTGCGAAGGAATGGCGATGATGCGGTGTAACCCCTTGTTTTTTTAGCCCTTCGGCATGAATTTGCGTGCCATAGCCCTTATTTTTGTGCCAGCCATAGCCTGAGAAACGCCCATCTAGCCTAGTCATCAGCCTATCGCGGGTTACTTTGGCCAAAATGGAGGCCGCCGCAATAGCGGGCGATTTGCTGTCGCCTTTCACCAATGCGCTGGCCGCATAAGGCCAGTCGGGTAAGTGGTTGCCATCAACCAAAATATGCGCTGCAGTAGTCGGAAACTTATCCACAGCCCGCCACATGGCCAACATTGTGGCCTCCAAAACATTATGTGCGTCAATTTCCGCCACTGAAGCCACCCCCACGCCATGCGGCAAAGCACAAAGCCGCGCAAAGGCCGCCTCCCGATTTTTTATTGTTAATTGTTTGCTATCAAAAATCCCATGCACGGCAAAATCAGGCGGCAGATAAATCGCCGCCGCCACCACTGGCCCGGCCCACGCGCCACGCCCCGCCTCATCAACCCCCAGCACACAGGCTTTTGGCCAGCCGACCGCTTGCTCGGCTTTTCGGCTCAAATAATGCGTATTATTCGGCGGCATGTGAGGGCGTTGAAAGCGGCATGGCGGCTTTGTCACTTTCGCTATCTTTGTTGTTTTGATAGCGCAACACAGGATGGCGTGCGGCGCGGGCTTCATCTAAGCGGCGGCGCGGGGTGAATTGCGGTGCGTCATAAAACCGCGCCCTATCGCCCGCTTTGGCACAAGCCACCAAATCGCGCAAAGTGGCAATAAATAAATCCAGCGAGGCTTTGCTTTCGGTTTCGGTCGGCTCAATCAACAGCGCGCCCTGCACCACCAATGGAAAATAAATCGTCATCGGGTGATAGCCTTCATCAATCAAGGCTTTGGCAAAATCCAATGTGCTGATTTGTGTATCTTTCAAAAAATCATCATTGAACAAAGCCTCGTGCATGCAATACCCATCAGGCGGTGCGGCAAAAGGCGCGCTCATCACATCTTGCAACGCGGCCAACACATAATTGGCGTTTAGCACCGCATCTTCGGCCACCTGCCGCAGCCCATCTGCGCCATGGCTTTTCATATAGGCCAAAGCGCGCACATACATACCCATCTGCCCATGAAAAGCCACCATGCGACCAAACGGTTGGCTGGTGGTTTGGCTTTCCAATTCTATCAAGTCAAAGCCATTATCTTTGGCCACCACAAAAGGCAGTGGCGCGAAATCGGCCAGCCGCGCCGACAAAACCGTTGGCCCAGCCCCCGGCCCACCGCCACCATGCGGGGTGGAAAAAGTTTTATGCAGATTGATATGCATAGCATCAATGCCCAAATCGCCCGGCCGCACGCGCCCAACAATGGCGTTAAAATTAGCCCCATCGCAATAAAAATAGCCGCCCACATCGTGCAGTGCATCGGCGATTTTAATAATATCGCGCTCAAATAATCCGCATGTATTGGGGTTGGTCAGCATAATGGCGGCAACATCATCGCCCAGCTTGGCTTTGAACGCGGCAAAATCCACCCGCCCAGTTTTGTCGGCGGGGATTTCATCCACCTGAAAACCCAGCAAAGCCGCCGTTGCAGGGTTTGTGCCATGCGCTGATTCTGGCACTAAAACGCGCCGCCTTGTGGCCAGCTCACCTTTGGCTTCAATGGCGGCGCGAATGGCCATCATGCCGCATAATTCGCCATGCGCCCCCGCTTTGGGCGACAGCGCGACGGCTGGCATATTGGTTAGGGTTTTCAGCCAATGCGCCAATTCATCCATCAATGCCAAGCCGCCCTGCACGGTTTTTATTGGTTGCAATGGGTGAATATCGCTAAAGCCCGAAAGCCGCGCAATTTTTTCGTTAAGGCGCGGATTATGTTTCATCGTGCAAGAGCCAAGCGGATAAAGACCCGCATCAATGGAATGATTTTTCTGGCTCAAACGCACATAGTGGCGCATCGCCTCTGGCTCTGACAAGCCGTGCAGGGCTGGCGCATCCGCCGCCGCACAATCGCCCAAGCGCATTGGCACTTGCGGCACAGCTTCCAAATCAACGCCGCTTTTATCGGTGCTACCAATTTCAAAAATCAATGCTTCTTCCAGCATCAAGCCTCTATTTCCAGTAAAGCTTTGTTTGCTCATATCAGCACCTCCTGTAGCGCGTTTTCATAAAGTGCCAAATCGGCCTCGCTATTGGTTTCGGTGGCCGCCACCAGCAGCACATCATCAAACCCCGCCTCAGGTGCCAGCCGCGCCACTGGCACTCCTCCCAACACGCCCTTATCGGCCAGCGCGTCCACCACATCATTGGCGGGTTTTGGCAAGCGCAAAGCAAATTCATTAAAAAAACATTGGGTGATGAGATGCACCCCATCAATGGCCGCCAAGCGCGTAGCCAGTTGCACCGCCCGCGCATGGTTAAGCGCGGCCAAATGGTGCAAGCCCTTGCCGCCCAACAAGCTAAGATGCGCACTAAAAGCCAGCGCGCATAGCCCCGAATTGGTGCAGATATTGGAGGTTGCTTTGGCGCGGCGAATATGTTGCTCGCGGGTGGATAGGGTCAACACAAAACCGCGCCGCCCATCGGCATCCACCGTCTCACCGCATAAGCGACCGGGCATTTGCCGTAGATATTTTTCCCGCGCCGCAAACAGCCCAACATAGGGCCCACCAAAATTGAGCCCATTGCCAAGACTTTGTCCCTCGCCAACCACAATATCAGCCCCCATATCGCCCGGGCGTTTCAACAAGCCCAGCGACACCACTTCTGGCACAACACAAATCAGCAAACAGCCGCGTGCTTGGCACTTGGCCGCTAGTTCGGAAAAATCAGCAACATTGCCAAAAAAATCAGGGTTTTGTAGCACCACACAAGATGTATCCTCATCAATCAGCGCGGATAAATCTTCCACCCCATTAGCAGTGAGCGGCGGGGCAACCACGCCAAAGCCGCCCATTTGTGACAAATTGTCAACCACTGCGCGATAATGCGGGTGCAACCGCCCCGACACCACAGCGCGGGTTTTTTTGGTGATGCGATGCGCCATCAGCACCGCCTCGCCCGTTGCGGTTGAGCCATCATACATGGAGGCATTGGCCACTGGCAGACCTGTTAATTGCGATAATTGGGTTTGAAATTCAAACAGATATTGCAAAGTGCCTTGCGTGATTTCTGGCTGGTAGGGGGTGTAGGATGTTAAAAATTCGGAACGTTGGATAATATGGTCAACGCTGGCTGGCACATGGTGTTTATAGGCCCCCGCGCCACAGAAAAACGCCACATCACTGGCCGCCAGATTTTGCGCCGCCAAAGCCGATAAATCGCGCTCAACCTGCATTTCGCTTTGCTGGTGCGGCAGGTCAAGCAAGTCCGCCTGTCTTACCACTTCTGGCACATCGGCAAATAAATCATCCACCGCGCCCACCCCAATTTGGTGCAACATGGCGGTGCGGTCGGTATCGGTTAACGGCAAATAACGCATTATCCCAGCTCCTTTATATAGGTTTCATAAGCGGCAACATCTATCAAATCATCTAATTCGCCAATGTCGGA
>JBPCVS010000074.1:0-10044 GCA_051010295.1 Parvibaculales bacterium
CGGTGGCTATTTAATCAAGGGTGTGAATTTTGTTTTGGCGTGGTTGCGGTAGATGCTTTGCCGCCTGCTGACCATATAGAAATTTGTTTTGCTGGCCGTTCTAATGTTGGCAAATCTAGCTTGATAAATGCCCTAACCAACCGCAAAGCATTGGCACGCACCTCCAACACACCGGGGCGCACCCAAGAGCTTAACTTTTTTTTGCTCGCACCCACAAAAGATGCGCCCCCAAAAGATACACCTTATGAGGGCGCGCCCTATAAAGGTGCAATGTGGCTGGTTGATTTGCCCGGCTATGGTTATGCCCGCGAAAATAAAAACAAAATCGCGGCATGGAATAAATTATTGCGCGCCTATCTTAAAGGCCGTGCCAATTTGCGCCGCGCATTGGTGCTGATTGACAGCCGCCATGGGCTAAAAGCCAATGATTTAGAAATGCTGGACACATTGGATGAGGCCGCCCTCTCCTATCAAATTGTGTTGACCAAAATTGACAAGCTGAAACAAGATGCTTTGGCACAGATGCTGGCCACCACACAACAAGCCATCAACAAGCGCGTGGCCGCCCACCCTATTGTGCTGGTTACATCGGCAGAGAAAAATATCGGGCTTGATGATTTGCGGGGCGAAATTGCAAGTCTGGCTGATTTGCCCAAATTAGGTTATAAAGATGAAACAAATAGGTGAATCATTTGATGCGACATAAAAAACCAGAAATTGTGAAGCCACGTTCTTCGGCTGAATGGCTGGCACAAGCCCATTTATTAACCGAGGCACTGCCTTTTATGCAACGTTATGACAGCAAGACTATTGTCATTAAATTTGGCGGCCATGCGATGGGTGATGATTTGTTGGCGCAACATTTTGCCAATGATGTGGTGTTGCTCAAACAATCTGGCATCAATCCAATTATTATTCATGGTGGCGGGCCGCAAATTGGCCAAATGCTAGAGCGGCTGGGCATTAAAAGCCGTTTCAAAGACGGCTTGCGCATAACCGACGCACAAACATTGGAAGTGGTGGAGATGGTGTTGGCGGGCACAATCAACAAGCAAATTGTCACCGCGCTTAATCAGGCAGGTGGCCGCGCCATTGGTTTGTCTGGCAAAGATGGCAATTTGATTGTGGCACGCAAAAGCCGCACCACCCGAAAAAAGCCAAGCGGCAATATAGAAAAAGCCGCCAATTTGGGGTTTGTTGGCATACCACAGCAAATCAATACAGAGGTGCTGGATGTGTTGTTAAAATCCGATATTATTCCAGTGATTGCGCCTATCGCAACTTCGGCCAATGGCCAAACGCTCAATGTCAATGCCGATACGGTGGCGGGCGCATTGGCCGCATCATTGGGTGCCGAACGCCTATTGATGTTAACAGGCAGTGCGGGCGTGTTGAACAAGCAAGGCAAATTGCTTACCCATGTGAGCAGGCGACAAGTGGCGGCACTGATTAAAAATGGCACGGCCAAAGATGGCATGATACCCAAATTGGAAACCGCCATTCAAGCCGTCAAAGATGGGGTGAGCGCGGTGGCCATTTTAGATGGCCGCGTGCCGCATGCTATTTTGCTAGAATTATTTACAGAAATGGGTGCTGGCTCGCTGGTTGAATAAATGATGATGGCCGTTTTTAGATTCGTAATTGCTTTGGGAATTTTATGCGGCGTTTTGTTTATGCACAAGGCGCACGCTTCGGTGCGTTTGTGCAATGAGACCAGCTATGTTTTGAATGTGGCAACGGCTTATCAACGTGGCGTGGCCAGCAAAACCGAAGGCTGGATAATGTTGATGCCCGGCATGTGTCAAACCGCTTTTAAGAAAATGCCCAATGATGCGGCAGCTTTTGTATATGCGCGTTCAGACATGGCACATACTGGCCAAGCATTGTTATTTACTGGCAGTGAACGTTTTTGTGTTGGTGGTGAAAATGAAGATTTTACCATTGAAGGGCGGCGGGAGTGTCGGCGGCGCGGTTTTCTTGAGGCCGATTTTGCCCCCGTTGCGCGGCAAAAAAATTCTAGTCTGGTTGAATTTACCGAAAAACAAGATTATGGGCGGCGGCGCGCCCAAACCGCAGGCATACAACGCATGTTGACCGATTTACAATATGATATAGGGGCGGTGGACGGCTTTGGCGGTGCGCGCACCCGCGAGGCCATTACCGCTTATAAATTGCGTTATCGCATTGCAGACGACCCCCCAACCCAAAAATTGCTGGGCGAATTGATAAAATCATTGCGCCAGATGGCGCGGCAAAATGGCCTTATTATGTGCAATAAAACGAAATATCCAATCTGGGTAGCAACCGGCATGGTGAAAGGCGATAGTTTTGAAAGTGCTGGTTGGTTGCGCGTTACCCCCGCCAGTTGCGCCCAAAGCCTCAATCATCCATTAAAGGATAGATTTTATTTTTACTATGCCGAAGCCGTAACCGAAGATGGCAGGCCATTGATGGAAAGCGGCCAGCGCAAAATATGGGCAGGTGATTTTACGATGTGCATTAAGCAAACCCGCTTTGTGATTGATGGCACACAAAATTGCCATGAGCGCGGCTTCAAACGCGCCCAATTCCGCAAAATAGATACAGGCGCGGAAAATAAATGGCGGATAAATCTGGAGTAATAAATGCAAAATTTTCAAAAAATTGATAGTTGGGTGTTTGACTTAGATAATACGCTTTATTCACTGCACTATAATTTATTCGCGCAGGTTGATGTGAAAATGACGCGCTTTATTGAAAAGCGGCTAAATGTTGATTATCAGCAAGCGCGTTATCTGCAAAAATTATATTTACGCGATTATGGCACCACATTGGCAGGGCTTATGCACAAGCACAATATAGAGCCCGATGCGTTTTTAGAATTTGTGCATGATATTGATGTAAGCGTTTTGCCGCCTGACCCAGATTTGCGCGGCGCGATTGCCAAATTGCCGGGGCGAAAATTCATTTTCACCAATGGCACAGCCATTCATGCCGAGCGGGTGGCCAGCCAGTTGGGGCTGCGCGATGTGTTTGACGATGTGTTTGACATAAGAGCCGCAAATTATATTCCCAAGCCTAACGCCCATATTTATCCGCATATGCTTGCCCATTTTAGCCTTGCACCAAGCCGCACTGCTTTTTTTGAAGATATGGCACGCAACCTTGCGCCCGCGCATGATTTGGGCATGGCGACTATTTTGGTGCAACATGTAAATGCCGCCAATGAATTGGACAAGGAGGCTGAAAACAAAATCGGGCTGAAAATGCCAGAAAACCACATTTTGCCTGATTATGTGCATCACCACACGCCAGATTTGAAGCAATTTCTGGCCGCTATTATAGAGGCCAAAGCGGGCAATAAAAAACCCCCGCATTGACTTAAACAGCGCGACTGCTAATTTGCCCCTAAAGGAGAAAATCAATGGATATGGCAAAGCTGGAAACCACCATCAACACCGCTTTTGAAGATATTGCCAATATCAGCCCAACAAAGGCGGGCGATATTGGCGCGGCTGTTGGGCAAGCATTGGAGCTGCTTGATACAGGCACATTGCGCGTGGCTGAAAACATTGGCGGTGATTGGGTGGTCAATCAATGGTTGAAAAAAGCCGTTTTGCTGTCTTTCCGCCTCAATAATATGCGCGTAATGAGCGGTGGCGCGGATGGGGCTGTTTGGTGGGATAAAGTGTCGTCAAAATTTGACGGCTGGGATGAGGCGCAATTTGAAAAAGCTGGGTTTCGGGCGGTGCCTAATTGTGTGGTGCGCCATTCTGCCTATATCGCGCCCGATGTTGTGCTGATGCCAAGTTTTGTCAATCTGGGGGCTTATGTTGATAGCGGCACGATGATTGACACATGGGCAACGGTTGGCTCATGCGCGCAAATTGGCAAAAATGTGCATATTTCTGGCGGCGCGGGCATTGGCGGCGTGTTAGAGCCATTGCAAGCCAATCCAGTGATTATTGAAGATGATTGCTTTATCGGGGCGCGTTCAGAAGTGGCCGAAGGGGTCATTATTCGCCAAGGTGCGGTGCTTTCAATGGGTGTGTTTATTTCTGCCTCAACCAAAATTATCAATCGCGCCACAGGCGAAATTCATCGCGGCGAAGTGCCGCCCTATTCGGTGGTGGTGCCGGGCGTGTTGCCTACCGCGCCTGATAAACCCGCCCTCGCTTGCGCGGTGATTGTGAAAATTGTTGACGCACAAACCCGTGCCAAAACCAGCATTAACGAACTTTTACGCGACTGATGAGAGTGATGTGCCTGATAAAATTAATGAGAGTGATGTGACAAATATGATAGACCCTGTTGAACTGGCCGCAGCACTTATCCGTTGCCCTTCGGTAACACCTGCCGAAGGCGGCGCGCTTGATTTGTTGCAAGATGTTTTAACCAAGCTAGGTTTTGTTTGCACCCGCCTGCCTTTTGAAGAAGCTGGCACAGATTTGGTGGACAATCTTTATGCACGGCTGGGAACAAATGGCCCGCATTTATGTTTTGCAGGGCATACCGATGTTGTGCCAGCGGGCAACCCCGATGATTGGCAAATAGATCCTTTTGGCGGAAAAATCAGCCAGCAGATTTTATGGGGGCGCGGCGCGGTGGATATGAAAAGCGCGATTGCCGCTTTTATTGCAGCAGTGGCCGCCCATATTAATGCCCAAGATAAGGTAGAGGGTAAATTGGAAAATGGGTCAATCAGCCTGTTGATTACGGGTGATGAGGAGGGCGTGGCACAAAATGGCACACGCAAAATGCTTGGCTGGCTGCAACAACAAAATGAGATTATTGATGATTGTTTGGTGGGCGAGCCAACCAACCCCGAAACATTGGGTGAGATGATAAAAATTGGACGGCGCGGCAGTGTTAATTGCAAACTCATTGTTACTGGCACGCAAGGCCATGTCGCCTATCCGCATTTAGCGGCCAACCCCATACCGCAATTAGCAGGGCTGATAGCGCATCTAAGCGCGCAAAAGCTAGATGAAGGCAGCCCACATTTTCAGCCCTCCAATCTGGAAGTCGTCAACATAGATGTCGGCAATAACGCGTCCAATGTTATACCAGCACAAGCCATAGGGTATTTTAACATTCGTTATAATGACCAGTGGAATGCGGATTCTATAAGTAATTGGGTGCGCACACAGCTTGATGAAGCGGCCAATGATTTGGAATATAAAAGTGATTTGGGTTATACAATAGAATTTGCGCATAGCGGCGATTGTTTTTTAACCACGCCAAGCGATTTTGTTGAAAATTTGAGCGCGGCCATTACCGAAGTGACAGGCCGAGAGCCAGAGCTATCCACCAGTGGCGGCACATCAGATGCGCGTTTTATTAAAGATATAACCCGTGTTGTAGAATTTGGGCTGGTAGGCAAAACCATGCACAAAGTTGATGAGCATGTGCCAGTTGATGATATTCGCCAGCTCAGTGAGATTTATCGCATTGTGATAGGCAATTATTTTAGCTGAGGTGCCGCCAGCATTTCTTCAGGATAATCCACCGCCATCAAAGTTAGGCCGCCTGCTGGCGCAACGGGCGCACATGCCGTGCGCTCACAAGCCGCCAAAGCATTGGCAATATCCTCCGCATTCCATTTGCCCTCACCCGCCAGCTTTAATGCACCAACCAGCGAGCGCACCTGATTATGCAAAAATGACCGCGCACAAGCGGTTACAATAAAATTTTCACCTTGCTGTGTAACATTTAATTTATCCAAAGTTTTAATCGGTGATTTGGCTTGGCAGTTGCTTGAACGAAATGTCGTAAAATCATGCCGCCCAATCAATTTATCAGCCCCCGCTTGCATCGCCGCCAAATCCAACACACGCGGCACCCACCACACCCGATGTGCCTCCAACACTGGCGGTGCGCGGCGCGATAAAAGGTGATAGCGATAATGGCGTTTGATGGCCGAAAACCGCGCATCAAAATCATCACGTGCCAAAGCCACCGCCACCACCACCACTGGATTGGGGCGCAAATGATGGTTAAGGGCGTTGCGTATCGTATCTATTTTATGGCATTGTTGTAAATCAATATGCGCCACTTGGCCACGCGCATGCACACCTGCATCGGTGCGCCCTGCGCCAAAAATTGTCACCCGTGCGCCACAAAATTTTTCAATGGCCGCGCCCAACACATCTTGCACCGCCGTGCCATTGGCTTGGCTTTGCCAACCGCAAAAATTGGTGCCGTCATATTCAATCGTCAAACGATAACGCATTATAAAATGTCGCCCTTTTTCAATTTTACCCCACGCAAATAGGCCGCGGCATCCATTGGTTTTTTGCCCGCCTTTTGCACCCATGTAAGCCGTAGAGCATCTGTGCCGCAAGCGATACATAAATCACCATCGGCGGCGGCCAACACTTTACCTGCAACAGCGGGCATATCAGTCGCCACTATTTTGGCGGCTAAAATTTTCACCCGCGCCCCCGCAATTTGCGTCCACGCACATGGCGCAGGCGACAAAGCCCGAATGTGATTATGCAAATGCTGGGCAGAATGTGACCAATCAATGCGGCTTTCTGATTTAGATAATTTTTCAGCATAAGTAATACCTGTTGCGGCTTGCGGTTGGGCGGACAAAGCCGCCTCCTGAGCAGGGGCGAGTGCCTCAATAATCGCTTGCCCACCCAAATTGGCCAGCTTGTTGGCCAAACTTTGGGCATTATCATCAGCCAAAATCGGGCAAATGCGGGTGAGCAATATATCGCCTGTGTCTAGCCCCGCATCCATTTGCATAATGGAAATGCCAGTTTGCTTGTCGCCCGCCATCAAAGCGCGTTGAATGGGCGCAGCCCCGCGCCAACGCGGTAACAAAGACGCATGGATATTCCAACATCCCAAGCGCGGCGCAGTAAGATAATTTTGCGGCAAAATCTGCCCATAGGCCGCCACAATAACCAAATCGGGCTGGTAGGCGGCAAATTTTTTGAAACTATCAGGGTCTTTTAAGCTAGGCGGGCTATGCACTGGCAGCCCATAAGACTCAGCCAATTTTTGCGTGGCGCAAGGGGTGCGCCGCATACCGCGCCCCGATTGGGCAGGCGGTTGGGTATAAACGGCAACAATATGCTGGCCGCTTTGGTGCAGTGCCGCCAAAGCCGTAGCCGCAAAATCTGGTGTTCCCATAAAAATCAGTTTCAGGCTCATGCGGCCAGTCATCCAGCAAGGGTTGATTTCTCGCGTTGTGCTTTACGCAATTTTTTCAAATACATTTCGCGCTTCACGCGGGATAAATGGTCAAGAAACACAATGCCATTAAGATGGTCTATCTCGTGCTGAATACAGGTGGCCAGCAAATCCTCGCAGTCAATTTCTTGGCGGTCGCCCGCATAATCCAAAAAACGCACCCGACATTGCGCAGCGCGGGCAACATCATCATAAAAGTTAGGCACAGATAAACAGCCCTCTTGATAATTGCGCGTTTCCTCCGATGTCCAAATAATCTCTGGGTTGACAAAAAAACGTGGCTTTTCATTTTCATATAGCGATAAATCATAGCGGTCTTCACTGGTTTCTGGGGTTTCTGCTTCACTTATTTCTGGGTTTATTTCTGGCGCACGGCTGGTGGAAGGCGATAAATCCATCACAATCACGCGCTGCGGCACACCTATTTGAATCGCCGCCAGCCCAATGCCATGCGCGGCATACATGGTTTCTAGCATATCATCCATCAGCGCACGCGTGGCATCGCCCATTTGTGCCACTGGCTCGGAAATGGTTTTAAGGCGCGCATCTGGCACAGCAATAATTGTTTGTATCGTCATCGTTCTGGAATAAAACTTGTAAGCCCTAGCGTCAAGTGGCAGTGTGCAAATATTACATATGAGGGAAAAATGGAATTTTTTGGGGCTTTAATAATTATTATCATTGCTGTCGGTTTTGGTTTTTTTATCGGTAGGCAAATGGCAAGTTCAAAGCAAAATAATGAGGTGGAAATTGAGCTGAAAACAACAAACCAAAATTTGCAAAAGCAAATTGATGAAAAAGACAAAGAATTGCAGAAAACCCGCACCAAAGCAGAAAACCTAACAGGCGAATTGGCACAAGCCAAAGAACAAACAAACGCCCACCAAAAAGCGCAAAAACAGGCCAAAACGGAATTTGAAAATCTCGCTAATAAAATCCTCAAAACCACTGGCGAGGATTTCAAACAACAATCAGAAGAAACTTTGAAAAATTTGCTTAACCCATTGGATACGCAATTAAAAGACTTCAAAACTGAAATTACTGGTTTCAAAGCCATTAATAACAAAATGACATTGGAAACCGAAAGCCTGACAAAAGCACTGACAAGCAATGTGAAAATACAGGGTAATTGGGGCGAATTTACACTTGAGCGGATTTTGGAACAATCTGGCCTAACCGAAGGGCGCGAATATAATGTGCAGGGCAAAGGGCTGGACATAAAAAATGTTGATGGAGGGCGACAAATGCCCGATGTGATTATCAATCTGCCTGAGGAAAAACATATCGTCATCGACTCCAAAGTTTCGCTGAAAGATTTTGTTGATTATCAAGCCGCCCAAGATGAAACCGCCCGCGAAATGGCGGTAAAAAACTTCATCACCTCAACCAGAAACCATATTAAAGGTTTGCAGAGCAAAAATTATCAAAATGCCTATGGATTAAAATCGCTTAATTTTGTGATGATGTTTATGCCGATTGAAGCCTCTTATTTTTTGCTGATGCAGGAGCGCGAGGACCTTATCGCCGAAGCATGGGATAAAAATATCGCGCTGGTTTGTCCTTCTACCTTATTGCCCAATTTGCGCACCATTGCCTATTTGTGGCGGTTGCAAAAGCAAAATGAAAATGCTGATGAAATTGCCCGCTTGGGTGGCACGATTTATGACAAAATTCACGGCTTTTTGAGCAATATGGAAACTGTTGGAAAAGCGATTGATAATGCCCAGAAAAAACATGATGAGGCCCTTAAACAGCTTTCAGGTGGGCGCGGAAATGTGTTAACGCAAGCCGAAAAATTGAAAGAAATGGGCGCGAAAACCCAAAAAACATTGCCGCAAAATTTGCTGGAAGATTAATTCTCAAAGCGCGCCTGCATGGCCGCAACCAATGTGCCATCATCGAGATAATCTAACTCGCCCCCCACTGGAACACCATGTGCTAATCGGGTGATTTTAAGCGGCAAAGCGGCCAACATATCGCCAATATAATGCGCTGTTATCTGGCCTTCAACGGTGGCATTGGTGGCGATAATCACTTCACTTATTTGGCTTGAACACCGCCCTTTGAGCGTGTCTAAATTAAGCTCTTTGGGCCCCACGCCATCAAGCACCGACAAAGTGCCACCCAACACATGATACCGCCCACGCATGGCTTGGGCGCGCTCCAACGCCCATAAATCGCCAACATCTTCCACCACACAAATAAGCGATGAATCACGTCTATTATCGGCACAAATCATACAGGGGTCGCAACTATCAATATTGCCACAAATAGCGCAGGTTTTAATGTTGTCGCGGGCAACAACCAACGCCCGCGCCAATGGGTCAAGCAGGCTTTCGCGCCGCCGCATAAGTTGTAGCACCGCACGCCGTGCCGAACGCGGCCCCAACCCGGGCAACCGCGCCAGATATTTAACTAATTCTTCAATTTCCGCACCGGCCATCAATCATCCTGCTCGGTAGCATTTGGGTCAATCGGTGCTTCAATAGATGATGCACTAGATGATGCACTAGATGATTCTGGCACGGCTTCATCGCCATCATTTGCCGCATTAAAATCACGAATAGAGACAATTTCAGCAGTCGGAAAATGCGCCAAAACCTGTTTAACAAAAGGATCATTGAGTGCCACATCACGCCGTTGTGCTTGCACCGATTGGCGGGTTTGCGCGATGGTGGGTGCGCCGCCATTTTGGGACAGCGATACAACCCAATTTTGCCCCGTCCACTGGCGCAATTTTTGTGTGAGCTCCTGCGGTAACGCCTCATATCCGTCACCCGCCAGACTGATTTCTACCCGCCCAGCGCGACTGCCATGTGCGGGTTCAAAATTGACCAAATGCACCGCACTTTCCAATGTGTG
>JBPCVS010000075.1:0-4419 GCA_051010295.1 Parvibaculales bacterium
AAGGGAAAAGAATAAACGTTCATCTGCCACTGGCAGATGGATGTTTTCTCATTATCTATCTTATAATTCGGCTTGACCATAAGGCTCTAGCACGGCAAACAAGATATATGAGCAATAAAACCACACCTCGCAAAGCCGCCCATCGGGGGCAGGCATCGCCTTGTTTTATGCGTGCCAACATCAATGATGCCGATTTTGCGGCGCGTTTTGCGGCGTTGCAGGCGGTTGGCCGTGCCTCGCTTGATGATGTGGGTGAGGTGGTAGAAAGCATTTTAGCCGCCATAAAAACGCGTGGCGATGCCGCCCTGATTGAATTGACGGCACAATTTGACCATGTGGATATAACGCCAGAAAATATGCGCTTCACCAAAGCTGAAATTGATGCCGCACAAGCGGCTTGTGCGCCAGACATAATGGCGGCTTTGCAACTGGCGGCGGCGCGCATTAGCGATTTTCATGTGCGCCAAAAACCTGAAGATAATTATTTTACCGATGCGGCTGGTGTTGAATTAGGTCAACGTTGGACAGCTGTGGATGCGGCGGGGTTGTATGTGCCGGGTGGATTGGCCAATTATCCATCTTCGGTTTTGATGAATGCGATTCCCGCACAGGTGGCGGGTGTGCCGCGTGTGGTGATGGTTGTGCCAACCCCCGATGGGCAAATTAATCCATTGGTGCTGGTGGCGGCGCGGCTGGCTGGCGTGGATGAGATTTATCGCATTGGTGGCGCACAGGCGATTGCGGCTTTGGCTTATGGCACAGCCAGCATTGCGCCAGTTAATGTGATTGTTGGGCCGGGCAATCATTATGTTGCAACGGCTAAAAAACAGCTTTTCGGCACGGTCGGCATTGATATGATTGCTGGGCCATCTGAAATTCTTGTGGTGGGCGACAAAGAAAATGACCCGATGTGGATAGCTGCCGACTTGCTTAGCCAAGCCGAACATGATGAAACCGCCCAAGCGATATTGATTTGCGATGATGAAAAATTTGCCGATGCGGTGGCTGATGCGGTTGAGAAAACGCTTATAACAATGCCGCGTGTGGCGATTGCCGAAAAAAGCTGGGCTAATTTTGGGGCTATTTTGGTGGTTGATGATTTATTTGCCCAAGCACCAGAATTGGTTAATGCGCTGGCACCCGAGCATTTGGAGCTGGCCATAAATAATCCAGAGAAGCTGGCCGCACAAATTCGCCATGCGGGGGCGATATTTTTAGGTCGCTATACGCCAGAGGCGATTGGTGATTATGTCGCTGGCCCCAATCATGTATTGCCAACGGCAGGGGCGGCGCGTTATGCGTCTGGTTTGTCGGTGCTCAATTTTATGAAACGCACATCGCTGGTTAAATGTGACGCGCCTTCACTGGCCGCGCTTGGTCCGGCGGCGGCGCAACTGGCGCAAGAAGAAGGGTTGCAAGCGCATGGACGCTCTATTACCATGCGGCTTAATCTTGGCACAAAAGACGGCTGAAAGATGGGTGGAAAACAAGATAGTGCGCGTATCATTCATATTTCATTGGATGACAAGGTTTTGGTGGCGCGTAGCCCCGACATTGAACATGAACGCCGCGTGGCCATTTTTGATTTGATTGAGAGCAATCATTTTCAGCTTGCCTCAGGCAAGTCTGGCCCCTATCGGGTAATTTTGTCGCTAATTGACAAAGGCATCAAATTTGAAGTGCGCGATGAACAAGATAATTTATTGCAGGATATTGAAGTTTCTATGACCCCTTTTCGCCGCCGCATACGCGACTATTTTATGGTTTGCGAAAGCTATTTTGAGGCCATTCGCACGGCCACGCCCAACCGCATTGAGACGATAGACCAAGCGCGGCGCGGCTTGCATAATGAGAGTGCCGAGCTTTTGCAAAGCCGTTTGGCCGACTATGTAAAAATGGATATGGATACAGCCCGCCGCCTCTTTACTTTGATAAGCGTGTTGCAAATTCGGGGGTGAGTGATAAAAAGCTTGATTTTCGGGCGCATTTTGGTCATTGTCGCGCAAATTTGGTGCAGACTTAAAAAGAGTGAGACGCATGGCAAAAGAAGAATTATTAGAATTCAGCGCGACAATTATTGAATTGTTGCCGAACGCAACTTTTCGTGTAAAGCTGGAAAGCGGCCATGAAGTTATCGCCCATACGGCTGGAAAAATGCGGAAAAATCGGATTCGGGTGCTCACAGGCGATAAAGTATTGGTGGAGATGACTCCCTATGACCTCACCAAAGGACGTATTACCTATCGCTACAAATAAGGCTTTCTGGCTGGCCAGTGCCAGCGTGAACCGCCGCAATTTGTTGGCACAAATTGGCATTGTGCCAGATAATGTTGTTGCGCCTAACATAGATGAAACCCCGCATCGGCGCGAAACCCCGCCAGATTTTGCCCGCCGCATGGCCGATGAAAAGCTGGATTTTATTTTACAATCAGAGGTCGGCGCGCATGATGCATTGGTATTGGCGGCTGATACGGTGGTTAGCGTTGGCCGCCGCATTTTGCCCAAAGCCACAAATGAAGAAGAAGCACGCGCTTGCCTCAAACTTTTATCGGGGCGCAATCATAAGGTGCAAACGGCAGTGATATTAGGGATAAATGGCCAGCGGGTGCGGCGTTTTGTTATGACACGGGTCAAGGTGAAAAATTTGTCGCAAAATGAGATTGCGGCTTATATTGCAAGTGGCGAATGGCAAAACAAGGCGGGCGGATATGCTATTCAAGGCCGTGCTGCGGCTTTTATAAATGGGCTGGTTGGCTCTTACACCAATGTTGTTGGGTTGCCGCTATTTGAAACGATGGCACTGGTGCAAGGCGTGGGTTATTATATAAAAGGGGAATGAGGAAAATTATGTCGCATGAAATTTTGATGAGCGAAAATGATGGCATTTTGCGTGTCGCACAAATTGAGGACGGAAAATTGATAGCCCTGCAAGCCGCGCCATTGAGCGGTGAGGTGCAGGCGGCACAAACTGGCATCGGGCATATTTATTTAGGGCGCGTTGAAAATGTGGTTGGGCGGCTGCAGGCGGGTTTTATTGATATTGGGCTAGAACGTGCAGGGTTTATGAGTGCGCGTGATGCGCGTGCTTTGGCTGAAAATGATGATAATGAAACGCCCATTGAAGAGTGCATTGCCGATAATGATACGGTGCTGGTGCAGGTGAACAAAGTGCCGCGTGGCGACAAGGGCGCACAGGTGAGTGCCGATATTACATTGCCCGGCCGTGCGATGGTGTTGAGCCCATGCCGCACGCGCATTGCTGTTTCGCGCACCATTGAAGATGAGGCTGAACGCCAAAGATTGGCTGATTTGGTGGCTGATATATGCGCCACCCAAGGCGATAATGGCGTGCTGGTTGAAGGCAATAATGGCGCGGCGGGGTGGGTTATTCGCACGGCGGCGATTGGTATGCAGCGCGATGATTTATTGGCCGATATGCAAAATATCGCCAGCCAGTGGCGCGATTTGCTGGCGCGGGCGCAATCGGCTGAGCCACCGCTTTTATTGCATGCAGACCTTGCCCCCGTTGCGCGGGCCTTGCGCGATTTGGTGCGCCCCGATACGCAAATGGTGGTGATTGAGGGCGCGGCCAGCTTGCAGCAGGCCAAAGATTATTGCCAAACGCATCTGCCCGCGCTTGCGCCGCTTGTGCAATCCAGCGCGGGTGATGAGCATTTATTTGACCGCCATGATGTTGCCGCCCAGCTAGAGGCGGCTTTGTCGCCACGTCTGGCTTTGCCGTCAGGCGGCTGGTTGATGATTGAAACAACCGAAGCCATGACGACGATTGATGTTAATTCTGGTTCAGATAGTCGCGGCATATTGGCCACCAATTTGGAAGCTGCGGCAATGATTGGCCATCAGTTGCGGTTGCGCGCATTGGGCGGATTGATTGCGGTTGATTTTATTGATATGACCGCATCGGGCGAAAAAGAACAGGTGACGCAAGCATTAAACGCATCTTTTGCCGATGATAAAAATGCCGTGCGGGTTGGCTCAATGTCAGAATTTTGCGTGGTGGAACTCACGCGCCGCCGCGATGGTGTTACATTAGCCCACGCCCTACAAAATGGCACAACGCAAAATTGAGAGAGATTAAATGGCACAACATCCAATATGTCCAATTTGCAAAAAGGCCAAAGCCAAACATGAATATCGCCCCTTTTGTTCCAAAATTTGTGCTGATATTGATTTGCAACACTGGCTGGGCGGCAGCTATGCCATTGCTTCCAGCGAGCCACCTGACGAAGCAGATTTAGATGATATAGAGGAGTCCACAAAATTGCATTAAGGGCTTCTAGACAGGGTGCCCAGCATGGCCTATAAATCGCCAATGTTGGTGCAAGCCGCATAAGCCGCATATAGTGAGGCCCAGGTAGCTCAGTTGGTAGAGCAGCGGACTGAAAATCCGCGTGTCGG
>JBPCVS010000076.1:0-5378 GCA_051010295.1 Parvibaculales bacterium
TTGAAGTGCTGGCGCATCACAGCCCATTTATGAGCATCATCCGCCCGGGCGCACTCACCATCACGCAAGACAACAAACAAAGCAATTATGAACTCAATGGCGGCTTTATTGATGTAACCCCACAAGGGGTCACCATTCTGGCCGAAACCATCAATCAAAAATAATTGTTTTTTCGCCATTGAGTAAAATGCGTCGTTCAATATAAAGGCGCACGGCTTTTGCCAATGTGCGTTGTTCAATATCGCGCCCGACATCGCTTAAATTATCAACGCTCATATCATGGCGAATATCGGCCACTTGTTGCGTGATAATTGGGCCTTCATCTAATTCGGGGGTTACAAAATGGGCACTCGCGCCAATCATTTTTACCCCCCGCTTATGGGCTTGGCTATAAGGTGCCGCGCCTTTGAAACTGGGCAAAAAACTATGATGGATATTGATGATGCGGCTTTCAAAACGCGCCACCATTTTGTCCGACAAAACCTGCATATAACGCGCCAGCACAATTAAATCTATTTTCTCTTTTTCTATAAGCGCGGTCAGCTTGGCCTCATTTTCGGCCTGTGCGGTGCGGCCACCCGCCCAATAATAATAGGGTAATTTGGCATCTTCCACCATCGGGCGGGCTATTTCATGGTTAGAAACAACCCCGACAATCTGCATTTTCAAACTGCCAACCCGCACCCGATAAAGCAGGTCGGTTAGGCAATGGTCAAATTTTGAAACCAATATCAACACACGTGGCGCGCTGGCGGCATCATAAAATTGCCAATTCATAGAAAACTTTTCGGCCACAGGTTGAAAAATTTTGGCAAATTGTGCATGCGTGATGGGCTGCGGATTTTCAAATGCCGTTCGCATAAAAAATTGCCCACTATCGGGGTCGCTAAACTGGCTACTCTCAGTGATATTCAAATTATTGGCGGCCAACAGGCTGGCGACATCGGCAACAATGCCGCATATATCGGTGCAAGATAGGTTGAGGATAAATTGTTTCATTTGGCTTACTCCGATTTTATCTGTGTAGCAGTGTGATAGGAAAAACTCTCATCAATTTTATCCAATAAATGCGCCAAACAAGTGGTGGGTGGATAATGCGGCTTTTGCCCATGTGCCAAACAGCCGGGTAGCGGGCTTAAATCGGCTTCGGGGTCGGGGTCAAAAAAATAAGCCAACGCATAACGCGTTTGCCCCCCGCGATTGATAACCCGATGGCGCGTTGAGCGATAAATATCATTTGTCCAGCGCGCCAGCATATCGCCGATATTAACCACCAGACGATTATTATCGGCTGGAATTTCTAACCATGTGCCATCACCACGCGCTATCTCAAGCCCCGCAATATCGCGCTGTGCAAGCAGGGTCAAACAGCCAAAATCAGTATGCGCGCCCGCACTAAGTTGATTTTTGGTAATCTCTTTTAAGGCTGGATAATAGAGCGGGCCTAAAGTTGCCATTGGCAGGCGCAATACAGGCGCAAAATAATCAGCCTCCAGCCCACGTGCCAGCGCGAAAGCCTGCATCAGTTGGCGCGATACTTGTTCAAAAGCATTATAGCAATTTTGCATGGCCGTTTTGAAACCCGCTTGGTGCGGCCATTGATTTGCCCCATGCAGAGCCAGCCCAGCTTTAATGCGTGCATGGTCGGGCGGCAAATCACGGCCTATTTTCAGCCCCTCTTTGTGGTCGCCTTGCGGCTGCAAAACCATATCCAACGCCTCATCGCCTTGGCCAAACCAACCGCGATGACATGGCGAGTTTTTAATATCAATTTTTTGTTTTTCGCTAAGCGGTGCGGCAAAAAACTGCGCCGCCGCCTCAAAAGCGGCATCAATCACAAAGCGCGGCACACCATGATTTTCAATAAAGAAAAACCCATGCGTGCGACACGCCTCATCAATCTGGCGGGCAATTTTGGAAGCCCTGCCAGCACTATCAGCAAATCCAGCTAAATCAATAATGGGCAAGCTATTTGTCATCATTTTGCCTATAAATTCTTTGCATGATAAAAATCTGATAGCCGTTGTGCCAGCACCTCATAGAGCGGGCGTTTGAATGGCACAATCAAATTAACACATTCAGAAAATGGCCGCCACGCCCAATCGTCAAATTCAATCTGGTCATGGGCATCTAACCGAATATCATCATCATTGCCCAAATAACGCATGACAAACCATTTTTGTTTTTGGCCACGAAACCGCTTTTTAAGGGCTTTGCCAATAAATTCCTCAGGCAAATCATAGCTCAACCAATAGGGGAGTTCATAAATAAATGCCGTCTGGTTGATGCCTGTTTCTTCGTGCAATTCGCGCAAAGCCGCTTGATGGGGTGTTTCACCTGCATCAATGCCGCCTTGTGGTAATTGCCAGAGAGGAGTATTTATCGGTAATTTTTTTGGCCGTCTCTTGCCAGAAAAAACCAACCCATCATGATTGAGCAACATAATGCCAACACAAGCTCGCCAGCCCAATTTTTGTTTATCTATAGGCTGGCGCGTCATTTTATTATATCCAGTTGGCTTTTTTCTATATCCAGCTTGTTGAGCAAATCAATAGCGCGTTGCAGTTGCACATCTTCTTCACTTTTAGATGGCACAAAAGCAACAGAAGGTTTTTCCTCTTGCGGGGCGGCATCATTTTTATTGCTCTGCCCGTCAATATTTTCGCCTTTCAAACTGCCGCGCAAATCGGCCTCGCGGCGGCCACGTATATTTTCTAGATTTTTTGGCAGCTCCTGTTTGGCAATAATATCTGGCGTAATGCCTAATGCCTGAATAGAGCGGCCAGAAGGGGTGAAATAAAGCGCGGTTGTCATGCGCACTGCCCCGCTATTGGGCAAGGGCAAGATAGATTGCACCGTGCCTTTGCCAAAACTTTGCGTGCCAACAATAATGGCGCGATGATGGTCTTGCAACGCCCCTGCAACAATTTCTGAAGCTGAGGCCGAACCCCCATTTATCATAACAATAATAGGCGCGCCTTGTGCCATATCGCCATGCCGTGCAGAAAAACGCACACTATCCTTATCGGCGCGTCCACGTGTGGAAACAATCTCGCCCTCATTCAACATTGTGTCAGACACCGACACCGCTTCGCTCAACAATCCGCCGGGATTATTGCGTAAATCAATAATATAGCCGGCCAATTTGTCATGGCCAATTTGGGCGGGTAATTGATTAAAAGCGCGTTTTAGGTTTTTGGTGGTTTGCACATTAAAAGTGGTTAGCCGAATATAAGCGATGTTTTTTTCCACACCCTCAATGCTGGTGCGCACGGCACGCA
Source organism: Parvibaculales bacterium (assembly GCA_051010295.1). Classification (GTDB taxonomy): domain Bacteria; phylum Pseudomonadota; class Alphaproteobacteria; order RS24; family RS24; genus JBPCVS01. The sequence goes on from JBPCVS010000076.1 coordinate 3,282, forward strand.
CTTTAATAATGTCGCGGGTTATTTTAATGTCCAATGGTTCTTCGTGGCCTTCGCGCAAAATGGTCAGCAAAATATCAGTGCCGCGCAGCCCGCGCATAATGTTGACTGCTTGGGAAAGTGTTAACCCCAAAACAGGCTGCCCATCAAGCTGGGAAATCAAATCACCCGCCAACACACCAGCGCGTTGGGCAGGTGTGTCGTCAATGGGGGCAATCACTTTCACCAGCCCTTTTTCCATTGTGACTTCAATGCCTAAACCGCCAAATTCACCGCGTGTTTGCACTTTCATATCTTCAAAACTCTCAGGTGGCAGATAAGATGAATGCGGGTCAAGCGAGGTCAACATACCCGTTAGTGCCGCTTCAATCAGCTTTTTATCATCTGGCACATCAACATAGTTGCGCCGAATTTCTTCCAGCACATCGCCAAATAGGGTGAGTTGTTTGTAAAGTTCCTCATTTTTTTCGGCACGGGTTTTTTCTGGCGGGGCGGCGGCCTGCACACCAACGCCATAAGCCAGCATAATGGCCAAAACCGCCACGCCCAAAATGGCCAATCGGAAAACAGACACCCTCTCAATGGGCGCAGGGGGTGCCCAAATGGGGCGCATTAAAAAAATAATGTGACGCATGGTAAAGCCTTTCTATCAAATTTGTTGCATTTAAGCATATTTTAGCCCCTTTGTGCGGGTTTCAACCATGGGGTCGGGTCAATGGGTTTTCCATCAAATCTGAGTTCTAAATATAGCTGACTACGCTCAGGCGACACCGCACCCAATAATGTGTTTTCTGGCGGCAAATTTCCCAATGGTTCTCCCGCCAATATATCTTGCCCCGCATAAACTTGTGGGGTTTGTATGCCCGCCAATATCATTTGATAACGGCCATCAACGGCTAAAATAACAATACCACCATATTGTCGGAAGGGGCCACCATATAAAATGCGCCCATCATAAGGGGCGGTAATTTGTGCGCCGGGGCGGGCGGCAATTGACAAGCCTTGTGTGTTTTGGCCGGCTGGTGTTGGTTGTCCAAAAGCGGTTGAAATGCGCCCAGCAACGGGCAAAGGCAACAGCCCCTTTGCGGCTGAAAATTTGCCCACCACAGGCGCAAATTGGGTGGCATTGCGGCTTTTCAGCCGATTTGCTAAATCGCGTAAATCGCGTGCTTGTGCCACCAGCCGCGCAATGGCGCGACTTTCTTTACGTGCCGCCTCGCGATTGTTTTTCTCTGCATTGGCTTTTGCCGCCAATGCGTCATTCAAACTTTGGCGGGCGACGGCGGCATCTTTTTCGGCCACAATTAAAGCCGCAGATTGCTTATCCATGCGGCGGCGAATAGTGGCCATTTCGGTCAATCGGTCGCGCAAATGCCGCGCCCGTGTTTGCATAGATGGCACCACGCCTGCTAGCACAATCGCGCCTTGCACGGCTGATAGCGCGTCATCGGGATGCACAGCAAAAGCCGGTGGGGGTTTAACTTGCAATGCCTGCAATCCAGCAAGCGCTTGTGATAGCGCAACGCGGTCTTTTTGTAGCTGGGCATCTAGCTGGCCTTCAAGCACCGCTAAATCATGAATCCGTGCCTCTAACAAATCACGCTCAGTATCAATATTTTGCAAATCTCGCGCCAGTGCGATAATGCGTTTTTGTAAATTTGTGCGTTGGCGTTTCAGCGCAAGGGCTTCTTGTTGCAACACTTGCTGGCGTTTTTTGCGGCTTTCAATTTCATGGTTGAGGTTCTGCAATTTTTTATCATTGCCCAATGGCTCGGCCTGTGCCATTGCGCCTAACAAGCCAAATAATATAAAAATTGCCAGCAGATTTTTCATCATACCACCCTATCACCCTATCACCCTATCATTCTATCGCGTCACGGTGATAAGGGTGGTTGGTTAAAATTGATACCCCGCGCCAAATTTGTTCGGCCAGCAAAGCCCGTGCCAGCAAATGCGGCCAAGTCATTGTGCCCAGTGCCAGCACCATATCGGCGCGTTGGCGCATATCGGGGTGCAAGCCATCTGCGCCGCCTAATACAAAAGTAACTTGCGGCACAGCTTCATCTAGCCAGCCTTGCAGTTGGTTGGCAAAAGCCCGAC
>JBPCVS010000077.1:0-11848 GCA_051010295.1 Parvibaculales bacterium
TCGGCATAGATAAACCCAAAATAACCCGACAATATCAGCGCACCAATAACCCCCAGATTGATATAAATATCCCCAGCATAATGCGCGCTATCGGCCAACAGAGCCACCGACCCCGTGCTTTTGGCAACGCGGCGTTGCACAAACACCAACCCTATGGTGAGAATAATAGACACCACCAACACGCCAATGCCGATATTGGTTTGCGTGATGGGGCTAGGGTTAACAAAAGCCTGCACCGTTTCATAGATAAGAAAAAATGCCGCCAATAATAAAAGCGTTGCCTGCGCCAATGCCGCCAATGCTTCGGCTTTGCCATGCCCAAAGCGGTGTTCTTTGTCGGCAGGGGTTTGGGCATGTTGAATCGCAAAAAAATTCATCACCGAAATTGACAAATCCATCACCGAGTCAAGAAAAGTGCCAAGCAGTGCCACCGAGCCCGTCATCAGCCACCCAATGGCCTTGATGATAATCATCACCAAAGCCACAAAAATCGCCAACAAAGCCGTGCCGCGCACTTTTCCTGCAGCATCCATATCCAAATGATTATGATGGTGATGATTATGACTCATACGCGCAATTTAGCAGATTTTTCTGCCCAAGACACTAAAGATTACGGATTTAACAATGCCGTCTGCCATGCCGCATCTATCGTATCACGGCGATAAAGCAACCGATGATGCAAGCGGTGTGCGCCATCTTGCCAAAACTCAATGGCAAGCGGAGCAATGCGATACCCCACCCAATGGGGCGGGCGCGGTATATCATTATTCGGATATTTTTTATCATAATGGGCAAAAGCCGCTTCCAAAGACGCATAGGCATCAAGTGCCTCCGATTGTTGCGATGCCCACGCCCCGATACGATTTTGCCGCGAGCGTGACGCATAATAAGCATCAGACTCAGCCGCACTAACCATCTGCACCAAGCCGCGCACGCGCACTTGTTGGCGCAGGCTTTTCCAGTGAAAACACAAAGCCGCTTGCGCATTATCAGCCAATTCCGCACCTTTTTGGCTATTTTGATTGGTATAAAACACAAAGCCCCGCGCATCATAATCTTTCAGCAAAACCATCCGCGCATTGGGCAAATTATCACCATCACTGGTGGCCAGTGCCATCGCATTAGCATCATTTATTTCTTGTTCTTTGGCCGCCGCCATCCAATCGTCAAATATAGGCATCGGCTCATCGGGTGGGTTGGTAAAAATTGCTGGCATTGCATCGCTCGCTTTTATCTATCATTATAGACTATATTAAATCATGCTAAAATTTACGCAAATTTTTCTGTTTTCTCTCTTATTGATTATAATGGCGGGTGCGTTGGCCGCATGCAGCACACTCAATCAGTCGCAAAGAGAAGCTGCCTTTGCGCGTGCCACTGCCTTTTATGATGCGGGCGATTATCAAGCCGCACGGCAAATCTGGCAAAAGCTAGGGGACGATTATGACCTTGCCGCTTTGCAAAATCTTGGCCATATTTATCGGCGTGGGCTGGGGGTTGAGGTAGATTTAGACCGCGCCATGAATTATTATCACCAAGCCGCACAATATGGTTTTGCGCCCGCACAATATAATCTTGCCATGATGTATTTTAAGGCGGCCAAGCCTGAGCGCGGCATATTTTGGATAGAACAAGCGGCCAAAAGCGGCTTTGCTCCTGCCAAAGATTTTTTAGCCATGCAAACCGCATCACCACAAAACTAGGCAAAAGCGGCAATTCTCTTTATAAGTGCAACGATACAGAATATAAAACCAATGAGGAAATCGTGATGAACAATTTAATGCAGGGAAAACGCGGATTGATTATGGGCGTGGCCAACCAACGGTCAATCGCTTGGGGCATTGCCCAAGCTTTGGCCGAGGCGGGCGCAGAGCTGGCTTTCACCTATCAAGGCGAAGCCCTTGAACGTCGTATTATGCCTTTGGCACAAAGCGTCGGCTCAAAATTAATTATGCCCTGCGATGTCACCGATACGGCCAGTCTTGACTCTGTTTTCAACACACTCAAAGATGAATGGGGCAAGCTAGATTTTGTGGTGCATGCCATTGCTTTTGCCGATAAGGATGAATTAGCAGGCCGTTATGTTGATACTTCGTCAAATAATTTTCAGATGAGTCTCAATATCTCTTGCTATAGTTTTACTGCAGTGGCCAATCGCGCCGAAAAACTGATGCCCGATGGCGGCGCGCTTTTGACGCTCTCCTATTATGGCGCGGAAAAAACGATTCCGCATTATAATGTAATGGGCGTGGCCAAAGCCGCTCTTGAGGCCAGTGTGCGCTATCTTGCGGCTGATTTAGGCCCACAAAATATTCGGGTTAATTCAATCTCGGCGGGCCCAATTAAAACACTGGCTGCGGCTGGCATTGCTGGGCTGCGCATGATGTTGAATTGGAACGAGAAAAACGCCCCGCTTCGCAAAAACGTAACCATTGAAGAAGTTGGCGGCGCGGCACTTTACCTGCTGTCCGATTTAAGTGCTGGTGTTACTGGCGAAAATCACCATGTTGATGCTGGTTATAATGTGATTGGCATGTCAATGATAGAAGACGGATAAAACAATGTCGCATAATAGTTTCGGCCATCTTTTCCGTATTACCAGCTGGGGCGAAAGTCATGGCGCGGCTATTGGGTGCGTGGTTGATGGCACGCCAGCGCGTCTGCCCTTGTCAGAGAGTGATATTCAGCACTGGCTCAACCGCCGCCGCCCAGCGCAAAACCGCTTCACCACCCAACGGCAAGAAGCCGATAAGGTAAAAATTCTGTCTGGCATATTTGCCGACCCCGAAACGGGCGAACAAGTAACCACTGGCACACCCATTCAACTGATGATTGAAAATACCGACCAACGTCCGAAAGATTATAGCGATATAAAAGATAAGTTTCGGCCAAGCCATGCTGATTTTACCTATATGGAAAAATATGGGGTGCGCGATTATCGCGGTGGTGGCCGCCAATCAGCCCGCGAAACCGCCACGCGAGTGGCGGCAGGCGGCATTGCGCGCAAAATTTTAGATGGCATCACCATTCGCGGTGCGCTGGTGCAAATGGGGGCGCATAAAATAAACCGCGATAATTGGGATTGGGCGGAAATTGAAAATAACCCCTTTTGGTGTCCCGACAAGCAAGCGGCGGCGGCATGGGAAGATTATCTTGATACTATCCGCAAGGCGGGTTCTTCCTGCGGGGCGATTATTGAAGTGGTGGCCAGCGGTGTGCCAGTCGGCTGGGGTGCGCCAATTTATGGCAAATTAGACGCTGAGCTGGCAGCCGCAATGATGAGCATAAATGCGGTCAAAGGCGTTGAGATTGGCGACGGCTTTGCCAGTGCCGCGCTATCAGGCGAAGATAATGCCGATGAAATGCAAGCGGGCAAAGATGCACCGCATTTCACCAGCAATCATGCGGGCGGGGTGCTGGGTGGCATTTCCTCTGGCCAAGATATTGTGGTGCGCTTTGCTGTTAAGCCCACCTCCTCTATTTTGACCCCACGCCAAACCATCACCAGCACGGGCGAAGAAACCGAAATTGTCACCAAAGGCCGCCACGACCCTTGCGTTGGTATTCGCGCTGTGCCGGTTGGTGAAGCGATGATGGCTTGTGTGTTGGCCGACCACAAATTGCGCCATATCGCCCAACGTAACGGACAATAGTCCAAAATAAAACGCGCTAGATAGACCTTGAAATGCCCCACCAACAACCCCAATTTCCGCGCCCGCGCCTCTATCTTATTACCCCGCCACAATTTGACCCACCACATTTTGCGCACACGCTAGATGAGGCTTTGTCTGCTGGCGATGTCGCTTGCTTGCAATTACGGCTCAAAAATAAGGACGGCCAAGCCGTTGATGACACACGCATCGCCCAAGCCATTGCCGCCATTCAGCCTGTTACACAAGCCCATGATGTTGCTTTGTTAATAAATGATAGGCCTGATTTGGCCAAAAAATTTGCCGCCGATGGCGCACATATCGGGCAACAAGATATGCCTTATAAAAAAGCTCGTGCCATTTTGGGTGATGATAAAATTATCGGCGTAACCTGCCATAATTCGCGCCATTTGGCCATGATGGCGGGTGAAATGGGTGCCGATTATGTTGCATTTGGGGCTTTTTACGACACCCCCACAAAACCAGCCAAAACAACCGCTACACCTGATTTATTGCATTGGTGGCAACAGCTTATGGAGCTGCCTTGTGTCGCAATAGGTGGCATCACACCCGATAATGCCGCGCCCTTGCTGGAGGCGGGGGCAGATTTTATTGCGGCATCTTCTAGCGTGTGGCAACACCCAAAAAACCCTGCAGATGCAATACGTAATTTTAATGCCCTGTTTGATACAATTCATAAAAATTTACCGCAGACGTGAAACAGGCTTTTTTCACCTCTGCTATCATGCTATCAGGGCGCATATTGAGTGAGGCAAATTATGAAAATTAACGGCAATGAAATCCGTCCCGGCTATGTTATCCAACATAATGGCGACTTATGGATGGCGGTTAAGCTGCACCATGTAAAACCCGGCAAGGGCGGGGCTTTTGCACAAGTGGAGCTTAAAAATCTGGTCAATGGAAGCAAACTCAATGAGCGTTTTCGCTCATCTGAAACGGTGGAGCGGGTGCGGCTAGAGCAAGGCAACTACCAATTTCTCTATGAAAATGATGGCGCATTAACTTTTATGAATACGCAAAATTATGAGCAGATTGAGCTGCAAAGTGATTTTGTTGGCGAACGTGCCGCCTTTTTGCAAGATGGCATGATGGTTGTGGTTGAAAGCTATGAAAATAAGCCGATTGGAATTCGCCTGCCCGACCATGTATCGCTGGCGATACAAGAAACCGAACCCGTTGTAAAAGGCCAGACGGCTGCTTCTTCCAGCAAGCCCGCTATTTTAGAAAATGGCTTACGGGTGATGGTGCCGCCCTTTATTGAGGTTGGCGACAAGGTGGTGATTGACACAAATGAAGTGACCTATATTGAGCGCGCCAAATAATGGCCAGTTCTCCCGCTATGAATGTGATGATGGGTGCCGCCCAAAAAGCAGGTCGCGCTTTGCGGCGCGATTTTGGCGAGATTGAAAATTTGCAAGTCTCAAAAAAAGGCCCGAATGATTTTGTTACCAATGCCGATTTGAAAGCTGAAAAAATTATCCATGAGGAGCTAGAATATGCGCGTCCGCATTATGGCTTTTTAATGGAAGAAAGCGGCGCGATAGAGGGCCGTGATAAAAGCCATCGCTGGCTGGTTGACCCGCTTGATGGCACAACAAATTTCATGCACGGCATTCCGCATTTTTGCGTCTCAATCGCATTGGAGCGCGATGGTGTTTTGGTGGCAGGGGTTATTTATAACCCAATAAGTGACGAATTATTTCATGCCGAGCGCGGGCAAGGCGCGTATTATGGGCAAGGGCAAGGCCGCTTGCGCGTTGCAGCGCGCACAAAACTGGCCGATGCACTCATCGCCAGCCGCGTATCGTCAGACGCACTCAACAAGCCGATTATCAATCAGGTTGGCCATTTTAGAAATTTTGGCTCAGCCGCACTGGATTTGGCTTATGTCGCTGCCGGGCGGGTTGATGCTTATGTAGAAATTGGGCTTGGCGCATGGGATATGGCGGCAGGCGGACTTATTGTGCGTGAGGCGGGCGGTCTGGTCAGCGATATTAGCGGTAATGCAGATTTTCTGAAAGGCAACACAATTATTGCCGCCAGTGAAACAATTCATAACGCGCTCATAATTGCACTAAAAGCGGATTGATTATTCCGCAGCAACACGGCCAAATTGTAATTGCGCCAGCCGTGCATAAATACCACCTTCGCGTAACAAATCTTCGTGCCGCCCTGTCGCCACCACTTGCCCACCATCTAGCACCACAATACGATCGGCCTTCAATACAGTTGCCAAGCGGTGCGCAATCACCAATGTTGTGCGCCCAATCATCAAATTGCCCAATGCTTTTTGCACCAAAGTTTCGCTTTGCGCATCTAGCGCGCTGGTTGCTTCATCTAACAGCAAAATTGGTGCATCGCGCAACAACGCACGCGCAATGGCAATGCGCTGGCGTTGGCCGCCTGATAAAGTAACCCCGCGCTCGCCTAGCACGGTTTCATAAAGTTGCGGCAACTGCCTAATAAAACCATCAGCTTGGGCGTTGCGGGCGGCTTCCACCAGTTCGGCTTCGCTGGCATCAGAACACCCAAAGCGGATATTATCCGCCACAGATTTAGCAAAAATCACTGTCTCCTGCGGCACAACAGAAAGGCGCGAGCGCACCGCTTGCGGTGTTGCCTGATTGATTGGCATATTATCAATCAAAATGCGCCCTTGTTGGGGGTCATAAAAGCGCGATAAAAGCTGAAACACCGTGCTTTTGCCGGCCCCTGACGCGCCTACGAGTGCCACCGTTTCTCCCGGTGCAATCGTTAAAGAAAAATTATTCAAAGCGCGAATATTGGGGCGCGTTGGATATTCAAAACAGATATTCTCAAAAGCAATCGCGCCGCGTGGAGCTGGCATGGGGCGCGGATTAGGTGGGGCTTTAATTTCTGGTTGCACATGCAAAATCTCAACCAGACGTTCGGTTGCCCCAGCAGCAAGCTGCACCTCGCCCCACACTTCCGATAAAGCCGCAATAGAAACAGCGCATAAAACCGCATAAAGAATAAATTGGCTTAATGTGCCAGTCGTCATATCACCAGCCAGCACATTTTGTGCGCCGACATAAAGAATCCCGATAACGCCAGCAAACACAAGCACAATAACAATGGCTGTCATCGCCGAACGCGCCAAAATGCGCAATTTGGCAGCATCAAAAGAGCCTTCCACAGCGCGACCATAAAGCTGGCGGTCTTGTTCTTCATAAGTGAAAGATTGAACAATCTGCATGGCTTGAATAGTTTCAGCCGCATGGGCGCTGGTATCAGCAATGCGGTCTTGGCTGGTGCGCGCCAGACGGCGCACCAATCGCCCGACAATAATCATCGGAATAATCACAGCTGGCAGGGTGAGAGCCGCCAAACCGCTAAGTGACGGGCTGGTATAAACCAGCATAAAGGTTGAACCCACAAAGCTGAACGCATTACGCAAAGCGATAGAAACCGATGAACCAACAACAGTTTTAATGAGTGTCGTGTCGGCAGTTAAGCGCGACAAAACCTCTCCCGTGCGGGTGATTTCAAAAAATGCGGGGCTTAATTTGGTGATATGCTCATATACAGCACGGCGCAAATCTGCCGTTACGCGCTCGCCAATCCATGTGACAAAATAAAATCGCATGGCCGAGGCCAGCCCCAACACGCAAGCAACCACCAACATCGCCCAAAAATAGCGGTCAATCAAACCACCATTAGCAGAAAAACCACTATCAATCATATAACGCACCGCCACTGGCACAGTTAATGTTGCGCCAGTGGCCAGCACCAGCGCGACAAAAGCCGCCAGCAAGCGGCCGGGATAATTTTTTACAAAAGGCCACAGGGCGCGCAAAGGCCGCACCCCACGCGCTTTGGGGCGGCGGCGGGCTTCTTCTTCGGTCTGATTAACCACTATAGCGGTGTCGTTTCTGGACAATTATCTACCTGCCTCATATGTGATGCCTTTATAGCAACTCGCACTTTATCATACCAGCGATAGTTCACACTTGCCTATTACGCTTACCTTGCGTATATAGAGCGAGATTTAGCAAAAGAGATTGACCAATGAAAAAAGACATTCACCCCGATTATCACATGATTACAGTTGTGATGAATGACGGCACAAGCTATCAAACGCGCTCAACCTATGGCGAAGAAGGTGCAACTTTAACGCTTGATATTGACCCTACCACCCATCCAGCATGGACAAAGGGTGCGCAAACATTGGTTGACCGTGGCGGACGTTTAAGCCGCTTCAACGAAAAATTTGACAGCTTTATTAAATAAATCGGCTCACGATTTTTTGAAGAGTGCATCGGCTTCGCCCCGTGACGATTTTTTGCTTTGCAATATCGCTTGGACACGCCCGATTTCACCCTCTAATAAAGCGATGCGTTCCACCAATTCATGTTCGCTCAATAGCGACAAATCCTCAGCCAAAACTTGTGCCAACGCCCCGCCATATTGTGGTTTGATTTCATCTTCCATCACCCTCTCCAAAATTTTATAATAGAATCTACCAGATAAAGCGAAAGAACAAGATGACTCAACAAAATTTACCAAAAAAAATGCGCGCCATTACGATTGGGGCAGATAAAACACCCGACAGCCTACACATTATTGAGGTGCCATTGCCTCGCCCGAATAAAAATGAAATCCTTGTTAAAATTGGCGCGGCTGGGGTTAATCGCGGTGATTGCTATCAACGCATGGGGTTGTATCCACCGCCTATGGGTGCGTCTGATATTATGGGGCTAGAATTTTCTGGCCATGTGGTTGCCTGCGGTGCAGAAGTGAAACAATGGAAGCTGGGCGATAAGGTGGCTGCTCTGGTTGCTGGGGGTGGTTATGCCGACTATGCCATTGTGCATGAAGCCCACGCGCTGCCTATCCCCGAACCAATGAGTCTGACACAAGCGGCCGCTTTGCCCGAAGTGATTTTTACCGTCTGGGCTAATGTGATGGAGCTAGGGCGGTTGCAAGCAGACGAAACTTTGCTCATTCATGGTGGCTCAAGCGGCATTGGCACAATGGCTATTCAAATGGGAAAATTATTCAAGGCACGCATTATCACCACCGCAGGGTCGGCAGAAAAATGTATCCAATGCGAAAAATTGGGGGCTGATTTGGCGATAAATTATAAACAGGATGATTTTGTAGAAATGGTGAAAGATTTTACCAAAAAAGCGGGTGCCGATGTTATTTTGGATATGGTTGGGGGCGATTATTTTGCCCGCAATATTGAGGCGGCGGCACGCGGTGGACGGATTGTCAATATCGCCCATTTGCAGGGTAGCCGCGCCGAAATTGATTTTCTGCCTATTATGCTAAAAAATTTAACCCTGACTGGGTCAACTTTACGCGCCCGCCCGATAGAAGAAAAATCGCGCTTAACCCGCGCTGTTGCCGCCTATATCTGGCCACATATTGGCACTGATGAGAGCCCTGATGAAAGCAATGCGATAAAACCCGTCATTGACAGCGTTTTTCCACTGGCCAAAGCTGGTGCGGCACAGGCGCGCATGGAAAGCAGCCAACATATCGGCAAAATTATCCTTGATTGTCAAAATTGACAGGTGCTTGCAGACGCGGCTTTTATAGCTTATAAAGCCGCTATTGCGTGACAATTAGGTGACTATCATCGCACGGGTATAAAACCCCACTAGTGCCCCCCTGATAATGGCCAAATGAATGGAGAATAATATGACTGCACTATTGATGCCAAAAGCCACCGCCGTTTGGTTGATTGACAACACGGCACTAACTTTTGACCAGATTGCCCTTTTTTGTGGGTTGCACCCATTGGAAGTAAAAGGCATTGCCAATGATGATGTCGCCCAAGGCATCAAAGGCATGGACCCGATTAGCAAAGGCCAGCTTACACGCGATGAGATTGAACGATGCCAGCAAGACGCAACCGCACAATTACAACTGGCCGAACCCAAGCGCGATATTCCCGATGCCAAACCCAATTCTGGCACGCGCTATACGCCATTATCCAAACGCCAAGAACGCCCTTTTGCGATTGCGTGGTTATTGCGCAATCACCCAGAAATAAATGATGCGGAAATCGGCCGATTGGTTGGCACAACCAAGCCGACCATTCAAAGCGTGCGCGACCGCTCACATTGGAATATGAGCAATGTTACGCCAGTTGACCCGGTTGCTTTGGGGTTATGTTCACAAATTCAGCTTGATGAAACAGTCGCCAAAGCCAGCCGCCGCGAAGAACGCCGCCAAAAACGCGCCGCCAAAGAAGCGGGCGAAACGGGCACACTGCTTAAAGATGCCGATGAAACAACGGCCATTGGTGCCGATGAGGGCGATGATGTATCCTCTGACGCACCAGAAACACCCTCTACTTCTGCATTTGAAGCCGAAGCAAAAGAAAAACAAAAAGAAAAAGAGAAAGAAAATGATTTGTCATCTTTTGATGAATTGCGCCCCGAAGATGTGTTCAAAAATTAAATATGCTACAAGTTTTTGGTAGGCATGACTTGAAAATCTGGGGTAAATCGGGTTAACTCCGCGTTTTCCAGTGTGAGATGTCATTATTATCGCATTTTTGAGGGCAATAAAATGAGCCAACCACTTATCGGAATTATTATGGGTAGCCAGTCAGATTGGGCAACCATGCGCCATGCCGCCGCGATTCTTGACAATCTGGATGTGCCTTATGAAACGCGCATTGTGTCCGCCCACCGCACCCCGCAAATGCTTTATGATTATGCCACGACAGCGCGTGATAGGGGTTTGCAAATTATTATTGCTGGGGCGGGCGGTGCGGCACATCTGCCCGGCATGAGCGCGGCCATGACCAGTTTGCCCGTGCTTGGTGTGCCAGTGCAATCCAAAACCATGTCAGGGCAAGACTCGCTTTTATCCATCGTGCAAATGCCAGCAGGTGTGCCCGTTGGCACATTGGCGATTGGCGATGCGGGGGCAAAAAATGCGGCCCTGCTTGCGGTTGCGATTTTATCACTCAATGATGCCAGCCTTGCCAAGCGGCTTGAAGCATGGCGCACCGCCCAAACCAAAGAAGTTGAAGCGCAAGAAATTGGAGAATCTTCAGGTGACGCATGAAGCCCTACCACCCAATCAGACCATTGGTATTATTGGCGGTGGGCAATTGGGGCGAATGTTGACGCTGGCTGCCGCCAAATTAGGATTCAAAATTCATATTTATTCTGATGCCGATGACGCACCAGCAACGCAAATTGCCACCAGCAGCACGATTGGGGCTTATGATGACGCAAAAAAATTGGCACAATTTGCCGATAATGTGCAGTGCATCACTTATGAATTTGAAAATATCCCGTCCAACATATTATCCCAATTACAGGCCAAACTGCCGATATTGCCCCCTGTGCAAGCTTTGGCTATTTCGCAAGATAGGTTAGAAGAAAAAAACTTTATTCGGGCGCAGGGCTTGGCGGTGGCCGATTTTATGCCTATCACAAGCACCGAAAATATAGACGCGGCGCGTGAGGCTTTTGGTGGGGCGGGCATTTTGAAAACCCGCCATTTTGGATATGATGGCAAAAATCAGTGGCGCGTAAATAATGAGAGCGCGCCCGCCGCCCTGATGGATGCGCTGGCTGGCCGCCCCGCAATTATGGAAAAAATTATTACTTTTGAGCGCGAGATTTCCATTTTGGCGGCGCGCAATGTGCAGGGCGATATTGCATTTTATGAGCCAGTGGAAAATCTGCATAAAAACCACATATTGCATAGTTCCACCATGCCAGCGCGACTGTCAGATGCACAACACAAACAAGCCCACCACATTGCCGACACATTGATACGCGCCCTCAATTATGTTGGGGTGCTGGCGATTGAAATTTTTGTTACCGACACTGGGCTAGTTGTGAATGAAATTGCCCCGCGTGTGCATAATTCTGGCCATTTGACGGCTGATGCCTGCATTTGCGGCCAGTTTGAACAACATATTCGCGCCATTGCTGGCTGGCCATTGGGCAACCCCCACCGCCATAGCGATGCTGTGATGACCAATTTGCTTGGCGATGATGTCGCAGACTGGCGCAAATTGGCCGCCCAACCCCAAAATCGCTTACATCTTTATGGCAAATCCGAAGCGCGGGCGGGGCGCAAAATGGGGCATATCACCCAGCTTTCCCCTAAAACAAATTAACCCGTATCGCGATAGCGCGTATCGGCAAGATTTTTTAGAATTTTCTCAAAAGCAGATTCGC
>JBPCVS010000078.1:0-3358 GCA_051010295.1 Parvibaculales bacterium
CCTTGTGGGGTTACATCAATAAAGCCGCCATTGAGTTCATAATTGCTTTGTTTGTTGTCTTGCGTGATGGTGAGTGCGCCCGGGCGGATGATGCTCATAAATGGGCTGTGATGCGCCAGCACTTCAAAATCGCCTTCCGCGCCAGACACAATAACGCTTTCCACTTGTGCCGATAGCACCAGTTTTTCTGGCGATACAAGATTGAGGGTAAATTTTTCGGCCATTGAAAGCTCCCGTTTTATGCCGCATCTGCCGCCATTGTTTCGGCTTTGGCCATGGCATCTTCAATTGTGCCAACCATATAAAAAGCACCTTCGGGCAAATGGTCATAATCGCCTGCGCACAAGCCTTTGAAACCTTTAATGGTGTCGGCCAAATCCACCAGCACACCCGGCGCACCCGTGAACACTTCTGCCACATGGAAAGGTTGAGATAAAAACCGCTCAATTTTACGCGCACGATTAACCGTCAATTTATCTTCTTCGGATAATTCATCCATGCCCAAAATAGCGATAATATCTTGCAATGATTTATAACGTTGCAAAATGGCCTGCACTTGGCGCGCCACCGCATAATGTTCATCACCCACAATGCGCGGTTCTAAAATACGGCTGGTAGAATCAAGCGGGTCAACCGCTGGATAAATGCCTTTTTCAGAAATGCTGCGCGACAACACGGTGGTTGCATCCAAATGCGCGAAAGATGTGGCAGGTGCAGGGTCGGTCAAATCATCGGCTGGCACATAAATTGCCTGAACCGAAGTGATAGAGCCTTTAATGGTGGTGGTTATGCGCTCTTGCAAAGTGCCCATATCGGTGGCCAAAGTTGGCTGATAGCCCACCGCCGAAGGAATACGCCCCAACAATGCCGACACTTCAGAACCCGCTTGAGTGAAACGGAAGATATTATCAACAAAAAACAACACATCTTGGCCTTGGTCGCGGAAATTTTCGGCCACTGTTAGCCCGGTTAAGGCCACCCGTGCGCGGGCACCGGGTGGCTCATTCATCTGGCCATAAACCAGTGAACATTTTGACCCCGCGCCGCCTTTTTCAACATTCACGCCGCTATCAATCATCTCCCAATATAAATCATTGCCCTCGCGGGTGCGCTCGCCCACGCCAGCAAAAACCGAATAGCCGCCATGCGCTTTGGCCACATTGTTAATCAGCTCCATAATCAACACTGTTTTGCCCACGCCAGCCCCACCAAACAAACCAATTTTGCCGCCTTTGGCATAGGGCGCAAGCAAATCAACAACTTTAATGCCAGTCACCAATAATTCCGATTCGGTTGACTGGTCGGCAAATTGCGGCGCCTCTTGGTGAATAGCGCGCATATCGCTGCTTTCAATCGGGCCAGCTTCATCCACTGGCTCGCCAATCACATTCATAATGCGCCCCAAAGTCGCCTCGCCCACTGGCACCGCAATCGGGTGGCCAGAATCCGTCACCGCACAGCCACGCACCAGCCCTTCGGTAGAATCCATCGCAATCGTGCGCACATTGTTTTCGCCCAAATGTTGCGCCACTTCCAGCACCAGCTTTTTGCCATCATTGTCAACTTCCAACGCATTCAAAATTTCTGGTAGCTCGGTGTCAAAATGCACATCAACCACCGCCCCAATAATTTGCGAAACCTTGCCTTTTGCTGCTGATTTATTCGTTTTTTTATTCGCCATTTCGTCCTCGCTTTCTTAAAGTGCTTCTGCACCAGAAATAATTTCAATAAGTTCTTTGGTAATTTGCGCTTGGCGCGATCTGTTATAAGTTATGGTTAAATCATCAATCATTTCGCCCGCATTGCGCGTGGCACTATCCATCGCACTCATGCGCGCACCTTGTTCAGAGGCTGCATTTTCCAGCAACGCACATAAAATTTGCGCGGCGATATTGCGCGGCAAAAGCGTAGCCAAAATTTCGGTTTCCTCTGGCTCATATTCATAGCTTGCACCTTCTAAACTGGGGGCTTGCTCTTTTTTAGATTGGGCGGCCTCAAAATGCGCGGGTATAATTTGCCGTGCGATAGGCACCTGCGAAAGCACCGATTCAAAAGCCGCATAATATAAAGTGCATACATCAAATGCCGCACTTGTCGTATTTGTAGTATTGGCAAAATCGGCCAAAATGCGTTGGGCAACTTCATGGGCTTGTTCAAAGCCAACCGCTTTGAGCCCCTGATAAGAAATCGGCTCAAGCAAAATATCGGCATGGCTACGTTTTAACACATCATAGCCTTTGCGCCCGACACACAAAATTTTAACCTCTTTGCCTTCACTTTTGAGGGCATCAGCATGGCCCCGCGCCAGCCGCGCAATCGCCGCATTAAACCCGCCGCATAGCCCCCTATCGGCAGTGGCAACAACCAGCAAATGGCTTTGGGTGTTGCCCGTGCCAACCAATAGAGGCGGCGCATCATCGCGGCCTGCCACATCACGCGCCAAATTAGCCAGCACATTTTCCATGTGTTCAACATAGGGACGTGCCGCTTGGGCGGCTTCTTGGGCGCGGCGCAATTTTGAGGCGGCCACCATTTGCATAGCACGTGTAATTTTTTGCGTTGCCTGCACGCTGGCAATCCGATTGCGAAGCTCTTTTAGTGATGCCATAAGATAACCCTATTCAGTCTCGCTCGCTCGTGCCTTTGCAAAACTGGCCGCATATTCATCAACAACTTTTTTCAGCGCGCTTTCGGTGGTTTCAGATAGCTCTTTCTCACTGCGTATCGCATCAAGAATAGCACTTTGCTTTTTATGCATAAGCTCTAGCAAGCCTTTTTCAAAAGCAGCAATTTGGATTGTATCAATCTGGTCAAGATAACCATTCACACCCGCATAAATTGCGACAACTTGCTCTTCCACTTTGAGGGGCGAAAACTGCGATTGTTTCAAAAGTTCTGTTAGCCGCTCACCACGATGCAACAAAGATTGCGTTGATGCATCAAGCTCTGAGCCAAACTGGGCAAAAGCCGCCATCTCACGATATTGCGCCAACTCGCCTTTAATTTTACCCGCCACTTGTTTCATCGCCTTAATTTGTGCCGCCGAACCAACCCGCGAAACCGACAGCCCAACATTAACCGCAGGGCGAATGCCTTGATAAAATAAATCGGTTTCAAGAAAAATCTGCCCATCGGTGATAGAAATTACATTGGTTGGAATATAGGCCGACACATCATTGGCTTGGGTTTCAATAATCGGCAAAGCCGTCATTGAGCCCGCGCCAAAATCATCATTCAGCTTGGCCGCACGTTCCAACAAGCGCGAATGGAGAAAAAACACATCGCCCGGATAAGCCTCGCGCCCCGGCGGACGGCGCAACAAAAGAGACATTTGCCGATAAGCGACAGCTTGTTTTGA
>JBPCVS010000079.1:0-4142 GCA_051010295.1 Parvibaculales bacterium
CCTCTTGCTTTTACCTGCGTTTTCTCTTATACGCATCGGTGGGACACGCCTCCCCAACGAGGCGCAACTATCTGAGAGGGTAGCGCGATGACTGCAACAAACAAGCCGCCAATGCGGCCAATAAATCCTCATTTTTCGTCTGGGCCATGCGCCAAGCATCCCGACCATGCACTTGGCAATCTGCAAAATGCCGTGCTTGGGCGGTCGCATCGCGCTGGCGCGGCCAAAGCGCGCCTCCAAGAGGCGATTGACCGCAGCCGCGATATTTTGCGTGTGCCGCCTGATTATCATATCGGCATTGTGCCGGGCTCTGACACAGGGGCTTTTGAGATGGCCATGTGGAGCGTGTTGGGTGCACGTGGCGTGGATGTTTTAAGCTGGGAGAGCTTTGGCGCGGGCTGGGCGCATGATATTGTCAAACAATTAAAGCTGGACGATGTGCGCGTGATGGATGCCGATTATGGCGCGTTGCCCGATTTGCAAAAAGTGGATTGCGACCGCGATGTGGTGTTTGCGTGGAATGGCACAACATCGGGCGTGCGCGTGCCAAATGGCGATTGGATTGCCGCCAATCGCCAAGGGCTCACCCTATGCGATGCCACTTCTGCCGCTTTTGCGATGGATTTGGCGTGGGATAAATTGGATATTACCACCTATAGCTGGCAAAAAGTGTTGGGTGGCGAGGGCGCGCATGGCATGATTATTTTGTCCCCCCGCGCTGTGGAAAGGCTGGAAAACTATACCCCCGCTTGGCCGTTGCCCAAAATTTTTCGGCTCACCAAAAGCGGCAAATTGATTGACGGCATTTTTCGCGGTGAAACAATTAACACGCCATCTATGTTGGCGGTGGAAGATTATATTGACGCGCTCAAATGGGCGCAAAATCTGGGCGGCTTGGACGCGCTGATAGGGCGCGCACAGGCCAATTTGCAGGTGCTGGTTGATTGGGTGGACAGCACCGATTGGGTTGATTTTTTATGCCAAACCCGCGCCAATTTATCCAACAGCTCGGTGTGCCTCAAAATTGTTGCGCCAGAAGTGACCCGCCAACCGCCCGACCAGCAAGCCGCTTTTGCCAAACAGCTTGCCAAATTGCTGGAAGATGAAGGCGTTGCCTATGATATTGGTGCTTATCGGGATGCGCCGGCTGGCTTGCGGATATGGGCGGGCGCAACGGTGGAAACAGCCGATATGGAAAAGCTAACCCACTGGCTCAACTGGGCGTTTGCAACAATTAAACAGGAGTAAATGATGACAAAACCAAAAATACTGATTGCTGATAAAATGAGCCCCCGCGCTGAACAAATTTTCAAACAGAACGGCTTGGATGTGGATGTGAAAATCGGGCTGGAACGCGCCGCCCTGATTAAACAGATTGGCGATTATGACGGGCTGGCCGTGCGCTCGGCCACCAAAGTTACGCCGCAAGTGCTGGAAGCCGCCGCCAATCTGAAAGTGATTGGACGCGCCGGGATTGGCGTTGATAATATCCATCTGCCCGCCGCCACCGCCAAAGGCGTGGCCGTGATGAACACGCCTTTTGGCAATTCCATCACCACGGCTGAACACGCCATCGCTATGATGTTTGCCCTAGCGCGGCAAATCCCCGAAGCCAATGCCTCAACGCAGGCTGGCAAATGGGAGAAATCGCGCTTTATGGGCGTGGAGCTGACGGGCAAAGTGTTGGGCATTATCGGCTGTGGCAATATCGGGGCTATTGCGGCGGCGCGTGCCATTGGGCTGAAAATGAAAGTGCTGGCCTATGACCCATTTTTAACCGCAGAACGGGCGGTGGAAATTGGCGTTGAGAAAGTTGAGTTAGATGATGTGTTGGCACGTGCCGATTTTATCACCCTGCACACGCCATTGACCGACAAAACCCGCAACATTATTGATGCGGCGGCATTGGCAAAATGTCGGGCGGGGGTGCGGCTGATAAATTGTGCGCGTGGCGGATTGATAGACGAAGCCGCCCTCAAACAAGCATTGGAAAGCGGCCATGTGGTGGGCGCGGCACTGGATGTATTTACCGAAGAGCCAGCCACCAACAACCCGCTTTTTGGCATGGATAATGTGGTTTGCACCCCGCATTTGGGGGCTTCCACCAGCGAGGCACAAGAAAATGTGGCTATTCAAGTGGCCGAACAAATGTCAGATTTTTTGCTAACAGGCGCAGTGAGCAACGCTATCAATATGCCGTCCATTTCTGCCGAAGATGCGCCGCGCCTTAAACCCTATGTTACACTGGCCGAACAGCTGGGGCAATTTGCCGGCCAACTCACCGAAAGTGCGATTAAAGGGCTGGAGATTGAATATGTTGGCGAGGTGAGCCAGCTTAATGTTGCGCCCCTCACCGCAGCACTGGTGGCGGGGGTGTTGCGCCCGCTTTTGAGCGAGGTGAATATGGTCAGCGCGCCCACCATTGCCCAAGAGCGCGGTATTTCTGTATCGGAAATGAAAAGCGATAGCAGTGGCGCGTTTGACAGCTATATCCGCTTGATTGTGAAAACCGAAAAGCAAACACGCTCGGTGGCGGGCACGGTGTTTTCCGATGGCAATCCGCGCATTATTCAGGTGAAAGGAATCAATATGAAAGCCGAGCTTGCGCCCTATGTTTTATATTGCCAAAACATTGATGCGCCGGGATATATTGGTGCGCTTGGCACTTTGCTGGGCAAACATGGCGTGAATATCGCGTCTTTTAATCTGGGGCGCGAAAAAGCTGGCGGCGATGCGATTTCGCTTATCAATGTGGATGATAGGGTGGATGAGGCTGTGTTGCAGGAGATTGCCGCCCTTGACCAAGTGATGCAGGTTAAATTGTTGCATTTTTAGGGGCGCACGCGAAAACCGAAAGGAAATATTATGGCAAATGTTGTGGTTGTCGGTTCGCAATGGGGCGATGAGGGCAAGGGCAAAATTGTTGATTGGCTAAGCCTGCGCGCCGATGTGGTGGTGCGTTTTCAAGGCGGCCATAATGCTGGCCATACGTTGGTCATTAATGACAAAACCTATAAATTATCGCTTTTGCCATCGGGTATTGTGCGCCAAGACAAGCTGGCACTTATCGGCAATGGCGTGGTGGTGGACCCATGGGCTTTGCTACAAGAGATTGACATATTGCGCGCCCAAGGCGTGGATATTACGCCCAATAATCTCAAAGTGGCTGATAATGCGACGCTTATTTTGCCCCTGCATCAAGAGCTGGATGCGGCGCGGGAGGGTAGCAATAGCGGCATAAAAATTGGCACCACGCGGCGCGGCATTGGCCCCGCCTATGAGGACAAGGTGGGGCGGCGCGCTTTGCGGATTACTGATTTGGCCGACCCCGATTCGCTGATGGGAAAAATTGAGCATTTG
Organism: Parvibaculales bacterium; assembly: GCA_051010295.1. GTDB lineage: Bacteria > Pseudomonadota > Alphaproteobacteria > RS24 > RS24 > JBPCVS01. Next base: position 3,361 of record JBPCVS010000079.1, read on the forward strand.
CTGGCGCATCATAATGCGTTGCGGCGGGGGTTGGAACTGCCAGCTTTGCAGGCGCGAAGCATATATGACGCATTGCAAGAGATCGCTGGCGATATTATCCCCTATGCCGCGCCTGTCTGGCGGCTGTTGGATGAAGCGCGGCGCGAGGGCAAACGCATTTTATTTGAAGGCGCGCAAGGCGCGTTGCTTGATATTGACCATGGCACTTATCCTTATGTCACTTCTTCCAGCACATTGGCCGGCCAAGCGGCGGTGGGGGCGGGCATTGGCGCATCGGCACTTAATCATGTGTTGGGCATCACCAAAGCCTATACCACGCGGGTGGGCGAGGGGCCGTTTCCCACCGAGCAAGATAATGCGATTGGCCAACAGCTTGGCAAAAATGGCCGCGAATTTGGCACGGTGACAGGGCGCAAACGCCGCTGCGGTTGGTTTGATGCGGTGCTGGTGCGGCAAGTGGTTAAAAGCTGCGGCATTGATGGCATCGCGCTGACCAAGCTGGATGTGCTGGACGGCTTTGACACAATTAAAATTTGCATTGGCTATAAGCTAGATGGCCAACAGATTGATTATCTGCCCGCCAATGGAGCAGCGCAAACGCGGCTTGAGCCGATTTATGAAACATTGGAAGGCTGGCGCGAAACCAGCTTTGGGGCGCGTTCGTGGGGCGCATTGCCCGCCAATGCGGTGCGCTATGTGCGCCATGTTGAGGAGCTTATCGGCGCACCCGTGACCCTGCTATCCACCAGCCCCGAACGCGAAGATACGATTTTAGTTAAAGA
>JBPCVS010000080.1:0-4782 GCA_051010295.1 Parvibaculales bacterium
CACCTCTACCACCAGTTGCGAAGATAGCGCGTTGACAACCGACACCCCCACGCCATGCAAACCGCCCGATGTGTCATAGGCACTGCCGCCAAATTTGCCGCCCGCATGCAGGGTTGTCATAATCACTTCCAGTGCCGATTTATCTTTGAATTTTGGGTGCGGCTCAACTGGAATACCGCGCCCATTATCGCGCACCGATAAATGATTGCCCTCTGCCAGCGTCACCTCAATAAAAGACGCGTGGCCGCCTACCGCCTCATCCATCGCATTATCAATCACTTCAGCAAATAAATGATGCATGGCATGCACATCAGTGCCGCCAATATACATACCCGGGCGGCGGCGCACAGGCTCCAGCCCCTCCAACACCTCAATATCTGCCGCCGAATAGCGACCATTACTGCCCGCAAAAATATCCTCCTGCTTGTCGGTTGGTTTGGTTTTTCGGGTTTTTCGGGCGGCCATAGGTGCAAACTCCATTTTGCAAAAGCGAATCACAACCATTATACCCAATTTGATGGGTGGGGTTTTTCTTTTCCCCTGCACGGCCTGTTTTTGCTTTTAGCTTGATTCTTCTTTCTCCCAAGCGAGCTATGCGTCAATTATGTTCGCTTCGCTCACATAATGCGCAGCCGCTTGGGACGGGTCGCCATCTGCTGGCGCAGATGGACGTAATTCTTTTCCCATGCACCATTTTTTGGCGGTTGGACGTTTATTCTTTTCCCATGCACCATTTTTGGTGGTTGGACGTATAAGAAAACCGCTCCAAAATAAAAAACTGCTTGTCTTTGGGCGGGTGCGCCTGTATGAACTCTAATTAAACATAAATTACTTGGTAATTATTTATATTTACATAAATTATTGTAAATAAAAGATGGGACAAATTATGGGACATCAAATAATTGAAACGGATATTGTGATTATCGGTGCTGGGCCAGTGGGTCTGTTTGCTGTATTTGAGCTTGGCTTGCTGGATATGGAAGCGCATTTGATTGATATTCTTGATAAGCCGGGCGGCCAGTGTGCCGAGCTTTATCCAGAAAAGCCGATTTATGATATTCCCGGTTTGCCTGAGGTTTCTGGCCAAGAACTCACTGACGCGCTGATGCAGCAGGCCGCGCCTTTTAACCCTGTTTTTCATTTTAATCGTATGGTGGCGGGGCTGGAAAAATTGGATGATGGATATTGGCAAGTAACCACTGATGAAAATGAGATATTCAAATGTAAAGTGGTGGTGATTGCGGCAGGCGGCGGCAGTTTTCAGCCTAAAAAACCCCCGCTGGCGGGCATTGAGGCTTTTGAGCAAAGCACCAGCGATAATGGCGCGGGTGTGCATTATGCGGTGCGTAAAATGGAGGCTTTCCGTGACCAAGATATTTTAATTTCTGGTGGTGGCGACAGCGCGCTTGATTGGGTGCTGAATTTGCAGCCTTTGGCAAAGTCTATGAGTTTGGTGCATCGCCGCGATGCGTTTCGGGCGGCCCCTGATAGTGTTAATAGAATGCGCGCACTGGTGGAGCAGGGCAAAGTCAATCTGCATATTGGCCAAGTGACCGCGCTAAAAGGTGATGATGGCGTGTTGTCTGGTGCTACGCTCAAAACGAGTGACGACACCATATTGGATTTATCTTGCACTAGTTTTTTGCCATTTTTTGGGCTGACCATGAAGCTGGGCCCGATTGCTGATTGGGGGCTTAATCTGAATGAAAATCTGATTGCGGTTGATACTGAGAAATTCGCCACCGACCAAGCGGGCATTTATGCGATTGGCGACATCAACACTTATGCGGGCAAGTTAAAGCTGATTTTGTGCGGTTTTCATGAGGCCGCGCTGATGGCGCAAGATGCTTTTAAGCGGATTTATCCCGACCGCAAATTGACTTTCCAATACACAACTTCTAGCACCAGCTTGCAGAAAAAACTGGGTGTGCAGTAATTTTAGTTTTTCCAGTCGGCGTGGCGTATGCCTTGTTGCACATAATCATATCCCGTTGCCAATGTTATGCCAGCCGCCACCCACAGCAAGGTGAGGCCAATAATATGGGTGCCCGCCAATAATGCTTCACCCGCCTCATCACTGAGCAAAATGGCAATGGCAATAACCTGAATCGTGGTTTTATATTTGGCGAGGGCAGAAACTGGCAATCTGATTTGCGTTTCCATCAAAAATTCGCGCAGGCCTGATACCAAAATTTCACGACATAGAATAATTATCGCGGCGATTAGGTTCAGCCCCACAATAACATCATGGGCAACCAGCAAAATCAGGCTGGTGGCCACTATCAGCTTATCGGCAATCGGGTCAAGCATACGGCCAAAGCCCGATTGCGCGTCAAATTTGCGCGCCACCCAGCCATCAAAAAAATCAGTCGCGGCGGCAATGGTAAAAATGCCCAAAGCCAGCCAGTCGCCCATCTGGGCGGGTATCCAAAAACAAATGCACAAAGCTGGCACCGCCAAAATGCGGCATAGGGTGAGAATATTAGGTAGGTTTCGCATGGCGCACTCCACTTTATTTAGCCAGTTTATTTGGCCAGTTCAATAAGCCAGTTAAGCATAATTATCGTGAAAATGATTATAAATGCGTTGTGCGATTTTCAAACTAATGCCTTCAACTTTTTCCAAATCGGCCAAAGCAGCGCGTTCCACTGCGCGTGCCGAGCCAAAATGATGCAATAATTGTTTTTTGCGTGTCGCGCCGATGCCGTCAATCGTGTCCAGCACATTGCGGCGGATATTTTTTTGCCGCTTGGCGCGATGGCCGCCAATCACAAAGCGGTGCGCTTCATCGCGTAGCCGTTGCAGATAATATAAAACAGGCGCGTTATGCGGCAGGCTAAAAGCAGCGCGTCCGCGCATAAAAAATCGCTCGCGTCCTGCATTGCGCTCTGCGCCTTTGGCCACGCCAACCAGAGCAATATCCTCCAGCCCCAATTCTTGCATAACTTCTTGCGCCACACTCAGCTGGCCTGCGCCGCCATCAATCAGCACCAAATCTGGCCACTCTATGCTACCGCGTTCATGCTCGCGTGCCAGCCGCCCATAGCGGCGCGTAAAAACTTCGCGCATCATGGCATAATCATCGCCCGGCTGGGTGGTCATATCTTTAATGTTAAACTTGCGATATTGGTTTTTCATAAAGCCATCACTGCCAGCAACAATCATACCGCCAAGCTGGTTGGTGCCTTGCAAATGGCTATTGTCAAACACTTCAATGCGTTGCGGTGGGGCGGACAAGCCAAACAATTCAGCCACTTCTTTTAATAGACGTGTTTGACTGGCTTTTTCGGCAATATGTCGCGCCAGAGCTTCGCGGGCATTTTGTTGTGCGTGGGCAACCAATGTTTGTTTATTGCCGCGTTTGGGTGTCAGCAATTTAACCCGATAATCCATGCGCAGGCTCAATGCTTCGCTTATCAAATCGGTATTTTTGAGTTTATGGCTTAAAAAAATCTCACGCGGGGCTGGGCGGCCATCATAAAATTGGCTGATAAAGGCTTCCAGAATTTCTGCTTCAGTTTGGTCGCGCTCATGGCGTGGAAAATAGGCGCGATTGCCAAGACTTTGCCCGGCACGGATAAAAAACACTTGCACACAAGATTGCCCACCTTGCCAGCCAATGGCAATAATATCAGCTTGCGCTATATGGCTTGTATCAATGCCGCTTTCGCCTTGCACATAGGTAAGGGCGCGAATGCGGTCGCGGGCGGCGGCGGCGGCCTCAAAATCTTGTGCTTTACTGGCGGCTTGCATTTTTTTAACCAATGCGTCTTGCACTTTGCGGCTGTCACCTTGCAAAAAGGCGCGGGCTTCATCCACCAGCTCGGCATAATCTTGTGTTGAAATTTCGCCTGTGCAGGGCGCGGAGCACCGCTTAATTTGATATAAAAGGCAAGGGCGTGAGCGGCTATTATAAACATTATCAGAGCATGAGCGCAGAAAAAAGGCGCGTTGCAAAGTGTTGAGGGTGCGGTTGACGGCGGCCGATGAAGCAAAAGGCCCAAAATAAGCCCCAGCGCGTTTTTGTGCGCCACGATGTTTATAAAGTTGCGGCACGGGGTGGTCTTCGGCCAGCAAAATATAAGGAAAACTTTTATCATCGCGCAACAGCACATTATAGCGCGGTTTGAGTTTTTTTATCAGACTCGCCTCCAGCAACAGCGCGTCAGTTTCGGTTTGGGTGCGGATAAATTCCATATCGCGGGTGGCATCAATCATACGCAAAATGCGGTTATTGTGGCCAGTGGCACGGGTATAGGCGCGCACCCGATTTTTCAGATTTTTAGCCTTGCCGACATAAAGCACATTGCCCTCGCCATCAATCATACGATACACGCCCGGCGCACGCGGCAGGGTGGCGGCTTTGGTTTCAATCAGTGCCACGCCTGATAATGCCCCCGATGCCCGCCTTGGTGAGGTGGACGGTTTTATGTTAGAGATTTTTTTACCAGCCATAATTTTACCAGTTTAATAAGTATTTGTCATAAAGGTAAAAAACTTTTTTCCCATACCCCTATTTGAAAACACTATTTGCTAGTCTTTCAATTTCAATGCCCACATTTTCGGCCTCGCTAATGGCAGATGGCTTGCCTAAACGGATACGCAATTTGGCGATGCGTTTATCTTGCATTAGCTTTTCGGCAATCACATCGGCCAAGCTTTCAATCAGGTCATAATGTGTTTCGCTGAGAATTTGTTTTATTTGTAATACAAGTTTTTCATAACACACCACATCATCAATTTTTTCTGGTTGGGCGGTTGCATTTTCCAGCACCGCGACAT
>JBPCVS010000081.1:0-5450 GCA_051010295.1 Parvibaculales bacterium
CATCTCATTTTGAATTTCGGTTACATGAATAATAATAGCCACAATGTAATCCTTTTCAATAAAATAAGCAACTATTTAGCAACGGGATTAGTGAGGCGTTTTATAAGGACGTTTTTTATTAGAGTGAAATTTGAAAAAATTATATATCGTGTTCTATCCCCTGCTTGCATTGGGGCGATAAATTGCTTATTGTTTTTTGATAGGCCAGTGAACGTGGTCTATGGGGTCTCACCACCCAGTCACAATTGCAATTTATGAAAGCTTGTGTGGTCTGGTGCGGTTTCGCGCTGGGTTTTCTTTATATCAGGCTTTTTGTGGATTGTAGCAATGTTCACCCCACCATGTCGGGGTGATGGCGAAATAAGGCTTTGGCCGAATACGCCGTAGTCGCCATTGTGACGACTTGTGAGCACCCCGGCACCAATCTTTGATTGGTGCCGTTTGTTTGCAAAACATGACTGGAGGCCCAACATGATTGAAGAAAAAACCCAAAATATACGCAATAATTTATGGATTTTTCGTGTGCGCCGAAAAATGTCGCGCCCCGATTTTGTGCGCGGTATTATGCGGGTGAGCGATTATCGGGAAATTGAATATGGCCATTATGTGCTGGATAATGCGGTTTTGGCCAAATTCATAGCGAAATATAAATTTACCTATGAAGACCTTATCGCACCACCCAATTATGACGCGCTGTTAGACCACCCAACGCGCAAATTGATTGAATATCATCATGTTGTGTTGCGGCAACAACAACGCAAGCATTTGCGGCTCTTTTTGCGCGGCTTTATGCCCAAAACCTATTAAATAAGTTGTCAATTTTTGAAATAGCTGTATTCTGAAATCATTATGGCGAAACAAGCAATAGATGAGTTTAACGACTATTTCACCGAGAAAAAGCGGGAGAAAGAAGCGGCCGCGAAAGCCTTGAAAGAGCGCGTAAAACGGGCTGTTGAAAAAGAAACAAGCGTTCGTATTGCTCGCATCAAATTGATGCATTACGAGGACGAGGATGGTGATTTGGCTTTGCTGGCTGAGATTTGGTTAAAAAAAGAAAAGCGCAAAATTAAACCAATTGTTTTTTCAGAAGTCATTTCTCTGGCGGCCGATGCGATACGCGATACTGATGATATGGCTTATCCAGTGGTTATTCCGCATTTTGCTAAAGGCCAGCCGCTTGATTCAAAATTAGCATGAGGAATCTGGCGAATGATTTGCAGGTGCAAGCAAATATGCTTGCAAAAATTGATAAAACCCGCCCTAAGCAAATCAATTTACGCCGCGCCAGCAGTGCGGCCTATTATGCCATGTTTCACGAGCTTTGTCAGCTGATAGCCGATGAATTTGTTGGAAAAAACAGCTCCACCGAGCGCGCTTGGTTGCAAGCTTATCGTGCGCTTAATCATGCTGAGGCACGGAATCGGTGTAAGTTAATCGTGGATGCTAAACGAAAACAACGTAATTCAACAAATGATGCTAGAGACAAAGACATGAATTTTCCTAGTGAGGTTGTTGCTTTTGCCGATAAATTCACCTCGCTACAAAAAACACGACATGAAGCAGATTATAACCCTCAACTACCCCCTTATCGGCGTGAAGATATTATCGGCTTTGCTGTAATGGCGGACAAAGTGAGGGGGGATTTAAGAAGAGTTGCGCCAAAACATCGCAAAGCCTTCGCAGTGTTTTTGTTATTGCCCAGGCGCACAGCGACTGATTAAACAAATTTCACATTCAAAATTTCGTAAGATTTATTGCCGCCGGGGGCGTGGACTTCTGCGCTATCGCCTTTTTGTTTGCCAATCAGGGCGCGGGCGATGGGTGATGATATAGAGACTTTGCCTTGTTCCAGATTGGCCTCAAAATCGCCGACAATTTGGTAGTTTGTTTCGGCTTCGGTGTCTTCATCCACCAATTTTACGGTTGCGCCAAATTTGATGGTATCGCCTGAGAGGGTGGCGACATCAATAATTTCTGCACGGCTCATAATATCTTCCAGTTCTATCACGCGGCCTTCAGTGTGGCTTTGTTGTTCTTTGGCTGCGTGATACTCGGCATTTTCTGATAAATCGCCATGCGCACGTGCTTCGGCAATCGCCTTGATGATGCGTTGACGCTCTGGCCCTTTCAGGCGTTTGAGCTCTTCGTCCAAGGCGGCATAGCCATCTATAGTTATCGGTACTTTCTCCATTATTTAATTGTGCAAAAAATATCGCTTTTTGGCAAGGGCTGATAATGGCTAACTGCTAGAGGGGTTGGATTCGCCGTTTATTATATTCCTGCAGGCTGGTTACGGTGAGTTGCTGTTTGTCCAGCGCGGCGATGGCCGCCACGGCGGCTTGTGCCGCCGCCATTGTGGTAAAATACGGCATTTTCATCAGCAAGGCGGTGCGCCGAATAGATTTGCTATCGGCCACTGATTGCTGGCCTTGCGTGGTGTTCACCAACATTTGAATTTCATTATTTTGCATGGCATCAACAATATGCGGATGGCCTTCGCGCACCTTATTGATGGGGCTGACGGCCAGCCCTTGTTTTTTAAGAAAATCTGCTGTGCCATGCGTGGCAATCAAGGCAAAGCCGAGTTCAATCAACTGGCGGGCAGGTGCGGTAGCGCGGCTTTTATCGCTATCGCGCACCGATATAAACACCGCGCCGCCTTCGGGCAAAACCATGCCGCTACCAATTTGGCTTTTGGCAAAAGCGGTGGGAAAACTGCTATCCAGCCCCATCACCTCGCCAGTGGAGCGCATTTCTGGCCCCAATATGGTATCCACCCCCTGAAAACGCGCAAAAGGAAACACCGATTCCTTAACGGCAATATGGTCATAATCGGGCTTTTTAAGGTCAAATTCTGCCAGCTTTGCGCCCACCATCAGCCGCGCCGCAATGCGCGCTATCGGTTGCCCAAGCACTTTGGCAACAAAAGGCACCGTGCGGCTGGCGCGGGGGTTAACCTCAATCACATAAAGAGTGCCATTTTGCACCGCAAATTGCACATTCATCAGCCCCACCACATTTAACGCCAAAGCCATTTTTTCCGCCTGTCGCTCAATTTCGGCAATTAATTCTGGCGACAAAGAATGTGGCGGCATAGAGCAAGCACTATCGCCCGAATGAACCCCCGCCTCCTCAATATGTTCCAAAATACCCGCCACATAGACCGCTTGGCCATCGCTCAAAATATCAACATCCAGCTCAATCGCATCGCGCAAATAGCCATCAATCAACACCGGGCTAGTGCCAGATACAATCACCGCCTCGTGCATATAGCGTTCAAGCTGGTCGGCATCAGCGACAATCTCCATCGCCCGCCCGCCCAACACATAAGATGGACGAATAACCACTGGAAAACCGATTTTTTTAGCAATTTCATGGGCTTGCTCGGTGCTACGCGCAATGCCATTGGGCGGTTGGCGCAGGTCAAGCTGTTCTAGCAGGGCTTTGAAGCGGTCGCGGTCCTCCGCCAAATCAATCGCATCGGGCGCGGTGCCAAGTATTGGAATGTCGGCTTTTTCTAGGGCTTGCGATAATTTAAGCGGCGTTTGGCCGCCAAATTGCACAATCACCCCCGCCAATGTGCCTTTTTGTTGTTCGCAGGCCAGCACTTCCAGCACATCTTCTTCGGTGAGGGGTTCAAAATAAAGGCGGCTTGCGGTGTCATAATCGGTGGAAACCGTCTCTGGATTGCAATTTACCATAATGCTTTCAATGCCGGCATCTTGTAGCGCAAAAGCCGCGTGGCAACAGCAATAATCAAACTCAATGCCTTGGCCAATGCGGTTGGGGCCGCCGCCCAAAATAACCGCCTTTTTGCCTGTTTCGGGGGCGGCTTCATCTTGGTTGCCAAAGGGTGAAGGCGCGTCATAGCTAGAATAAAGATAGGGTGTGTTGGCCGCAAATTCAGCCGCGCAAGTGTCAATGCGGCGATAATGCGGGCGCACCCCAAGCGCGTGGCGGGCGGCGCGAATCGTCGTCTCACTATGGCCAGTCAGTTCGCCAATGCGCGCATCGCAAAAGCCCAATGCTTTCACCGCCCGCATGGACTCGGCAGTGTCTGGCACATTATTTTCGGCCAATTTGCGCTCCATATCCACAATGTCGCGCAGCTGATTGATAAACCATGCGTCAAACCCCGTAAGCTGGCATATCCGCGCCACCGAGATATTATGGCGCAACGCATCGGCGGCGTATAAAAAGCGGTGTGGGGTGGGGGCGGTCAAATGCGTCAGGGCGGCCTCGCGGCAGGCAATATCATCAATCATCACAATCGGGGTATCTTGGTTTTCATCTGGCGCGAAATCATATTGCGGGTTAAGCCCGGTTAATCCCGTCTCCAGCCCGCGCAACGCTTTTTGCAGGCTTTCAGCAAAATTGCGCCCTATCGCCATCACCTCGCCAACCGATTTCATGGCGGTGCTGAGTATCGGCTCGGCACCGGGAAATTTTTCAAAAGCAAAGCGCGGAATTTTAGTCACCACATAATCAATGCTTGGCTCAAAACTGGCGGGGGTGATGGTGGTAATATCATTTATCAATTCGTCCAATGTGTAGCCCACCGCCAGCTTGGCGGCAATTTTGGCTATTGGAAAACCAGTGGCTTTGCTGGCCAAAGCCGAAGAGCGCGACACACGTGGGTTCATCTCAATCACCACCAGCCGCCCGGTTTTTGGGTCAACCGCAAATTGCACATTTGAGCCGCCTGTCTCCACGCCAATCTCGCGCAATATGGCGATGGAGGCGTTGCGCATAATCTGATATTCGCGGTCGCTCAAAGTGAGGGCGGGCGCAACGGTGATGCTGTCGCCTGTATGCACGCCCATCGGGTCAATATTTTCAATGGAACAAATAATGATGCAATTATCGGCTTTGTCGCGCACCACCTCCATTTCATATTCTTTCCAGCCCAGCACGCTTTCTTCAATCAGCACTTCGGTGGTGGGGGAGGCCGCGAGCCCGCCCTTGACGATATTTTCAAATTCTTGGGCAGTATAGGCAATGCCACCGCCCGTGCCACCTAAGGTAAAAGATGGGCGGATAATGGCGGGCAAGCCGATTGTTTCTAGCCCCGTCAATGCGGCCTCCAGCGAATGGGCAATGGCCGAGCGCGGGCTTTCCAGCCCGATTTTATCCATCGCTTTGCGGAATAATTGGCGGTCTTCGGCCTTTTGAATGGCGTTGAGGTCAGCCCCGATAAGCTGCACCTTAAATTTGTTCAATGTGCCATTTTGCGCCAGCGCAATGGCCGTGTTGAGCGCGGTTTGGCCGCCCATTGTGGGCAACAATGCATCGGGGCGTTCTTTTTCAATAATACGCGCCACAAATTCTGGATTTATCGGCTCAATATAGGTGGCATCGGCCAGCTCAGGGTCGGTCATAATGGTGGCGGGGTTGGAATTAACCAAAATCACCCGAAACCCCTCTTCTTTGAGGGCTTTGCACGCCTGCGC
>JBPCVS010000082.1:0-10277 GCA_051010295.1 Parvibaculales bacterium
GAAGATGTGCTTGACTATGTGCAACAGCGCGAGCAATTTGGCAAAGCCTTGGTGGAGTTTCAGGCGGTGCAGATGAAATTGGCCGAAATGCAAATGCGGGTGGAGGCGGCGCGGTTGCTTATTCATCGGGCGGCAGTGAATGCCGAAAATGGCCTGCCCAATGTGGGCGAAAGCTCAACCGCGAAATGTTTTGCCAATGAAATAAGCCGCGAGGTAACTGGTATGGCGGTGCAACTGATGGGCGGCTATGGCTATGCCAAAGCCTATCCAATGGAGCGACGGATGCGCGATGCGTGGGGCTGGGGCATTGCGGGCGGGGCGATTGATATTCAAAAAACTAATATCGCGGCCGCAATGGTCGGGCGGCGTTTTAACCAGCGAGGGGGTGCGTGAAAAATAAACAAACGTCCATTTGCTTTAGCAAATGGCGACAAGTGTTTATCCCACGTCCAACCGCGTTAGCGGTTGGCGACAATTCCCGAGCGGCTGCGCATTATGTGAGCAAAGCGAACATAATTGACGCATAGCTCGCTTGGGAGAAAGAACAACAGGAAGGTAGAGGCACAAACAGACCGTGAATGGGAAAAGAATCGCGCCCAACCGCATAGCTCGCTTGGGAGAAAGATAATGCCTTGCAAGCTACACTATTTTTGTTTATTTCAGACTCCACAGTTTTATAGAGGCCGGTATAGCTCAGTTGGTAGAGCATCTGATTTGTAATCAGAGGGTCGGGAGTTCAAGTCTCTCTGCCGGCACCATTAGCGCGTAGCGGGGGAAGCAGTTGATGGCCGAAAATCAACCTAATGAATTTGTGCGCGGTTGGCCGATTTTGCTGGCCGCTTTTGTCGGCATGGCCGTCAATCTTGCGTCAATGGTTTATTATTCATCGGGCATTTGGGTGCGCCCATGGCAAGATGAATTTGGCTGGAGTCGCGCTGAAATTGGCGCACAACAAACTATCAGTGTGGTTACGATGATGTTGCTCGCGCCTTTTGCCGGGCGGCTGATTGACCGCTATGGGTTGCGCCCAGTCACCACGATTTCGCTGTTGGGTTTTGGTATTTTGCTATTGGGCTTTCCGCTTATGAATGGCTCGCTATGGATGTTTTATAGCCTATCGGTGGCCTATGCTGTGTTTGGCGTGGCTTCCACTGCGCTGGCTTTCACCCGTGCGGTCAATGCGTTTTTCAGCAAATATCGCGGCTTAGCACTGGGCATCAGCCTCACTTCTACGGGTGTGATGGCTTATTTAATGCCGCGCTTTATGACACCTTTTGTGGCCGAAAATGGCTGGCGGGCGGGCTATGTCATCATGTTTTTGGTGGTGATGGCGGCACTGCCAATTGTGTTTTTATTCATCCGCGATGCACCAGAAAAAACACCTGATGCACCTGATGCGCCCGACGCACCATTGCCACCCACGCAAAGCGGTATCACTTTGCGCGAGGCTGTGTCGCATGCAACTTTTTGGAAAATGGCGGCGATTTTCTTTTTGGTTTCGCTGGCTATTTTGGGGTTGATACCAGCCTTTATTCCATTGTTGCAAGATGCTGGCCTCAGCGCGAGCGAAGCGGGTAGCATTGGTGCATTGATGGGCTTATCTGTGATGACAGGGCGGCTGTTGGTTGGCTTTCTGCTTGACCATATTTTCGCGCCCTATTTGACAGCTTTGGTGTTTGGCCTGTTGGCATTGGGTTGTTTGGCGTTGGGGCTGGGCGGCATCAGCTTTGCGACAATCACCGCCATTGCGCTGGGCTTGGCAGTGGGCGCAGAGGTTGACCTTATTGGCTATTACACGGCGCGCTATTTTGGGCTGGCGCATTATGGCACGATTTATGGTGTGCAATATGCCATTTTCATTTTTGGCGCGGGGGTCAGCCCCATCTATACGGGCTTTATTTGGGATACCACTGGCAATTATGACATTGCACTCTTTATTGCCGCCGCCCTTATGGTGCCAGTGATTGCGCTGGCATTAAGCCTGCCGCGCTTTACCGATAAGCCAGAAAGCTAAAAACGCACTCGCATAAATTTATGCTTCAAGGTGGGCGATAATATCTGTTGTGTGCTGCAGGCTGGCCAGTCGTTTTTTGTCATTCGCGCTCAGTGCGGCATATTGCTCGCGCAACCAAAGCAAACATTTGGCTTGATAGGGGAACGGGTTTTGCGTCCATGCGCGTCCGTCAAGCTCGGTTTGCATTTGCTCGGCAGTGGCGGCAACAGCCTCCGCATTGGCCAACAAATAGGGTAAATAAAGCGCGCCCATTTCTTGCAATAAATTTTCCAAACTATCGGGTAGCGCGTCTCCAGCTAGCCAATCATCATCGCTAACTTGCAGCCCTGACAAATCTTCCATCACTTCCGTCCACGCATAAATGCGCGGAAATTGTGCGGTGATTAAATCACGCGGGGTCGGGTCAAACAGGGCGAGCTGCGTCAACTGCCCATAAATGGCAAAATCAGCCGAAGCAGGCCGCGCCCCAAACATAAAGCGCGTATTTTGCAAATGCCTATCAAACAGCCCAAGAAAACGCGCAAAACCATCTTCAATAGTTTGCTTGGTCACTTCATTAGAGCCCACATAAGACAAGCGGCTTATCTGGCGTTGACTAATCATCTCCGACAAAGGCGCGATTTCGTCATCACTGGCGGTCAGCTTGTGCCAGCGCGGTAAAATGCTACCCGCTTTTTCAATATCGGCTGCATAATGCCAGCGATAATGAAACATCGCTTTGGTCAACCATTCATCGGCATAATCTTCAATCAGCCAATTCAAAAAACCCAGCACCGCATCGGGTGGTATCACTGTGCGGGCGGTGTGGGTTTTTTCAAAGCGGCGCAAAATCGGGCTCGTATCAGTGACGGCCTCAATTTCACCTTGCGCGTCAGGCAGGTAATAAGTTGGCAATAAAGCCACTTTCGGGCGCGGCCAAGCCTTGCCATCTAATGTGCCGTCAGGTGTGCCAGTGCTATTAAAACTTTGCCAATGCACCTGATAATCAATATGCCGATAGCGCATCAGTGCCAACATTTTGCGCGTATAGGGCGAGCCCGGCGCGCCCATCAAATGAACAATTTTCATAATTTTTCCTCAGTTTTATTTATTTGATAGCCACTATAATTGGGCTGGTCAATGGCCACCTGCATGGCCACGCTGTCGCGCAAATAGGCGTGTAACGCCTGATTGTCAAGCGGCATTGTGCCATCGCGCAATCGCGCACATAACAGGCCGCGCAAATGGTGCAAATTATTTTCAGACGCGCTGTCATCTGGCTCCAGCAAAGCCGCCAAAGCCGCATGTTGATGCGCATGATTAAGCGGTGCTAATTGATGTTCGCGGCGCACCATATCCAGCGCATTGGCGGCCACCCGCGCCAAAAAGCCCGCCCGCCCTTTATGGTTCGGCATAATCTCATCACGCAAATAATCGCGCACACTTTCTAGCAATTCATCGGCTGGCACACCGCTTGTGTCATTTATTTGGAGGTGTTCTGGGAGCTGCTCGCTTTCAGGCGGCGGCGCAATCGCCCCGCCAATCAGCAGATTAACACAATCAATCTGGCACTCCGAAGAACGTCTTCCAATGGCTGGCCGTTCTACCGAGCGGTCAAGCCCTTGGCGAAAACTAGCGGCCATGCCGAGCGTGTGGATTGCCCACCAGAAAGAGCCAAATACTTGCCAGAATTTTATATGCGCCGCCGCGACATCGCGCCCCGACACGGCTTTATACCCCGCCAGCAAATCGGCCAACTGGCCAAAGCCGCCGACCGCCAAATCGCTATTGCCAAACCGCCAGCTATTGGTGCAAATCCAGCCAATATCGCGCACTGGGTCGCCAATATGTGCCAGCTCCCAATCCAGCACCGCAATAATGCCAGCCTTTGCGTCCACCATTAAATTGCCATTGCGAAAATCATTATGCACCAAAGCCTCCCCCTGCGGGGTGGGCAGATTATCGCCCAGCCACCGCGCCGTAAAATCAATCATTGGCTGATGCACGCCTAACGTTAAATAGCCATCATAAGTTTGTTGCAAAAAATCTTGCGGCGACAAGCGGCTCAAATTATCGGCTAATGCGCCATCAAGTTTTATGGCGTGAATCCGCGCCAAAATCTGGCCGCATTGATAAGCCAGCTTGGGGCGAATGGCGGCAAAATCTTGGTGGCGGGCAATGCGCGCCCCCAATGTTTCGCCATTTAGCCATTGCATAATAAAGCCTTCGCCTAGCGCGTCTTTTTCGGTCAACACATAAAAAATCTCGGGGGCTGGCACATCGGCACGGCGGGCGGCTTGCAACAGCAAAGCCTCCATGCGTGCATCAGGGCGGCTGGCGTGTTGCACTGCGCCCTCCATGCGGCGGCGAAAAGCCAATAATTGCTGGCCGCCTGCGCCCTCAATCGTCAATTTATAGGTTTGCTGGCTGGCACCTGCCGACAAACGCTCGCACCCCACCAGCCGCTCACAGCCATCAATCTCGCGGGTCACAATCTTTTCTAGCTGTGCTTCAAATTCGTGCAAAATTATTATTCTCCCATCTTGCTCTTATGTTATCACGGCTTTATGCTACAACAAAATAAATGAGGGAAACATGTTGAAACTACATTTCGCGCCTTTTTCACGCGCTGTCCGCACAGTCTGGTTGCTTGAGGAACTGGAACTGCCATACGAATTGAATAAAATGAAATTCCACCCTGATGATTTGAAGTCAGACGATCATCGGGCACGCCATCCTTTGGGGCGGGTGCCCGTTTTGGAAGATGGTGATGTGCTGATTTATGAGTCAGGCGCGATTGCCGAGTATATTTTGGAACGGCATAAAAATGGCGGTTTGAAGCCTGCGGCAGAGGCCGCCAATTTTCCGACCTATCTGCAATGGTTCCATTATTGCGAGGGTATGGTGATGCCGCCTATTAATACGATTGTGGTGCATACGATTTTATTGCCGCCAGAACGCCGCGATGAAAAAACCCTCAAACAGGCGCAAAATTTGCTGGTTAAATCGCTGGCACCTGTGGATGCGGATATGGCGGGTAAAGATTATTTGGCGGGTGAATTTACCGCCGCCGACACCATGCTTGGCCATTCAATTTTGATGGCCGAACGCATGAATTTAATCGCTGATTATAAAAATCTGCAAGCCTATACCGAGCGGCTTAAAGCGCGCCCCGCTTTGCAGGCCGCTTTTGCGTTAGAACAATAGGACAAAAATAATAGGCCAAAAAAATAGGCCGAAATAATAGGCCAAAAAAATAGGATGAAATAATGCAACCATATCAACAACTCAATCGCTCTATTGATGGGCGCGTGGCGATTATTACTGGCGCAGGCAGTGGTATGGGACGTGCCACCGCGCATTTATTTGCGCGTGAAGGGGCAAAAGTCGCCATCACAGATTTACATGCAGAGGCTTGCCAAACAGTGGCGCAAGAAATCAAAGATGCGGGTTATGATAATGTCGCCATTTGGCCGCTTGATGTGGCTGATGCCGATGCCATTGCCTGCGTGGTTGATGAAGTGGTGGCCAAGTGGGGTGGCTTGGATATTATTATCAATAATGCAGGCTTTGGCAATCGGATGCCGATGGACGACCCAGATTATGACGCGCAATGGGCTAAGCAATTAGCCGTTATGCTCACCGCCCATCAGGTGATGTTTCGGGCGGCTTTGCCGCATTTGCGCCAATCCGATGCGGCGCGGGTGGTCAATGTGGCCTCCACCGAAGGCTGGGGCGCAACGCCCGGCAATTCCGCCTATGTTGCCGCCAAAACTGGCGTTATCGGCCTCACAAGGGCGCAAGCCGCAGAATATGGCCGCGAGGGTATCACCGCTAATTGCATTTGCCCTGGCCCCATTCACACAGGCATCACTGCGGGGATTCCCGATGAACATAAAGAGATTTATACCAAACGCCGTGTGCCATTGCGCCGCTATGGTATCCCTGAAGAGGTGGCAAATATCACCTTGTCGGTGGTGTTGCCAGCGTCTAGCTATCTCAATGGCGTAGCGATTCCAGTTGATGGCGGTATGCTTATCAAAAATGCTTAATGCTTAATGCTTATTAGCCACGCGCCAGCAGATAATCAATAATGTGCTGGGCGGCTTGTTCTGGCGTTGTGGTGGTGGTGTCAATAACAAGTTCGGGGTTCTCAGGCGGCTCATAGGGGCTATCAATACCCGTGAAATTTTGCAACTCACCAGCGCGGGCTTTTTTATAAAGCCCTTTGGCATCGCGCTGTTCGGCCACTTCCAATGGCGCGTCAATAAAAATTTCAATAAATTCATTTTCACCCACCATATTGCGCACCATATTGCGCTCATTGCGGAAGGGCGAAATAAAAGCCGTCAGCACAATCAGCCCTGCATCGGCCATCAATTTGGCAACCTCTCCCGTGCGGCGGATATTCTCCACGCGGTCAGCATCGGTAAAGCCCAAATCGCGGTTCAGCCCGTGCCGTATATTGTCGCCATCTAGCAAAAAACTATGGCGGTTGAGGGCGTGTAGTTTTTTCTCCACCAAATTAGCAATGGTGGATTTGCCCGCCCCCGATAACCCCGTGAACCATAAAATATACGGCTTTTGATGTTTTAATGCGGCATGGGCTTCGCGGTTCACCTCTACGGCTTGCCAATGCACATTTTGCGCCCGCCGCAGGCTAAAATGCAGCATACCCGCGCCGATGGTGCGATTATTCATGCGGTCAATCAAAATAAAGCCGCCCAATGTGTGATTGTCGGTATAGGGGGTGAATATAATCGGCGCGTCTGTAGAAAGCGTTACTACGCCAATCGCGTTAAGCGGCAAAATTTTGGCCGCGCTATGCTCCAAATTATTCACATTGACCTGATATTTAATGTCTTGCACGGCGGCTTGCACCTGCTGGGTGCCGATTTTCAACAGATAATTGCGGTGCGGCAAAAGTGGCTCATCATCCATCCACACCAAAGTCGCCTCAAATTGGTCGGCTGCGGCTGGCGGATTATTGCTGGCGGCAATCACATCGCCACGCGAGCAATCCATTTCATCTTTGAAAGTCAGGGTTACTGATTGCCCGGCCTCGGCCTCATCCAATGCGCCGTCAAAACTGATAATCTGGTCAATCGCGCCCAATTTGCCCGATGGCACAATGCGGATTTTATCGCCTGGGCGCACCCGCCCCGAGCCAATTTGCCCAGTATAGCCGCGAAAGCTAGGGTCGGGGCGATTAACCCATTGCACAGGCATCATAAAAGCTGCATTGGCGCGGCTGTCAGGGCTCAAATCAACTTCGTTGAGATAGTCCATTAAAGTTGTGCCTTCATACCAATCCATATTTTGCGAAGCATGGGTGATATTGTCGCCGCGCAAACCAGACACTGGAATAGCGGTAAAGCTTTCAATGCCAATCTCATCGGCAAAACTGCGATAATTTTCTACAATTTCCTCAAATAAGCCCTGCTCATAGTCAATCAAATCCATTTTATTTATGGCCAGCACAAAATGGCGAATCCCCACCAGATGTGCCAAATAGCTATGCCGCCGCGTTTGCGTCAACACGCCATTGCGCGCATCAATCAAAATAATGGCAAGCTCGGCGGTGGACGCGCCAGTTACCATATTGCGTGTATATTGCTCATGGCCGGGCGTATCGGCGACAATAAATTTGCGCTTTTGCGTGGCAAAAAACCGATAGGCGACATCAATAGTGATGCCCTGTTCGCGCTCGGCCGCCAAACCATCAACCAATAACGCGAAATCAATCTCTGCTTTTCCTGCACCAGATTTTTTGGAATCATTTTGTAAAGCCGCCAACTGGTCGTCAAAAATCATTTTGCTGTCATAAAGCAACCGCCCGATAAGGGTGGATTTGCCATCATCTACCGCCCCGCAGGTGATAAAGCGCAACATAGTTTTGTTGCGGTGCTGGTCAAGATAGGCCAGAATATCATCGCCAATCAGCGCGTCCGTTTTGAAACCCTGCTGTTCCATCAAAAATATCCTTCGCGCTTTTTCTTTTCCATATCCGCACCGCTATCATGGTCAATGGCGCGGCCTTGCCGTTCTGAGGTTGTGGTCAACAACATTTCTTGAATAATTTCGGGCAGGGTGGTGGCTTTGCTTTCCACCGCACCCGTGAGTGGATAACACCCCAAAGTGCGAAACCGCACCCAACGTTCTACTGGCGTTTCGCCTTTGCGCAACGGCATGCGCTCATCATCAACCATAATCAGCAAGCCATCGCGCTCCACCGTTGGGCGTGGTGCGGCAAAATAAAGCGGCACAATTTCTATATTTTGCAAATAAATATATTGCCAAACATCCAGCTCGGTCCAGTTGGAAAGCGGAAACACGCGGATACTCTCGCCTTTGGCCTTGCGGCTATTATAGAGATTCCACAATTCGGGGCGCTGGTTTTTTGGGTCCCATTGATGCCGCACCGTGCGAAAAGAAAAAACGCGCTCTTTGGCGCGGCTTTTTTCTTCGTCACGCCGCGCCCCGCCAAAAGCGGCATCAAAGCCATATTTATCCAATGCCTGTTTCAGCCCTTCGGTTTTCCACATATCAGTATGCAACGCGCCATGCTCAAATGGGTTGATATTTTGCGCTTTGGCTTCGGGGTTTTGATAAACCAACAGCTCCATGCCGCTTTGTTTGGCGGTTTTTTCGCGCAAAGCATACATATCTTTGAACTTCCATGTGGTATCAACATGCAAAAGCGGAAAGGGCGGCGGCGCGGGGTGAAAAGCCTTCACCGCAAGGTGCAACATCACCGCACTATCTTTGCCCACCGAATAAAGCATAACCGGATTGTCAGCTTCGGCAACAACCTCACGCATTATATGGATGCTCTCGGCCTCCAATTTTTCTAAATGGGTTAACGACATATAATATCCCTCTATCGCCTGCATAACCCGAATGAGCATATTTAACAAGTAAAAATGATAATAGAACATATTAACATAAAATAAATGTAAAAATAGATGAGTGCTTATTCTTTTCCCCTGCACGGCCTGTTTTGGAAAAAGCGGAACCAGAACCAAAAACAGCCCGTGCAGTTCTGTGTTTGCCACGATGTTAGCAAAGTGGTAAAATCTTTGCGGAGGAACATTGACCGAATGAGTGCAAAAATACCTGTTCGTCGCCCTATGGATATGTCACCAATGTTAGCGATTTTACTTGCCGCGTGTGGCGGTGGTGGCGGTAGCAGTTCCACTGGCACTGGCGGTGATAATTTTGGCAATAATGGCAATGAAGGCTATTTGTTTCCCGATGATGTCCCGTTAGATATTTTTGAAAACCACCCAATTAATAAAGCCATTTTGGATTTAACCCCACAAGCGCAGACAGATAGCCGTTACGCGCTCACAGCCAATTATGGTGATAATGCGTTGTTTCGTGTCGGCTCTGATGGGCGCATCTGGCTTAAGGCTTCACCAGATTATGAAACGCCAGATGATAGCGATAAAGATGGGGTTTATCATATTCGGGTTGAACATTCACATAATGCACAAAGCTATTCAGAACTCGAAGTCACGGTGCAAGATGTGGTGCGTGAAGTTTCGGCCACTGAGTGGAAAAATTCTAGCAATGAAAATGATTATTTTTTATATGATTATGAACATGTGAAAGATATTTTGCCAGACAATGATTTTGTAAAATATCTGCTGGCGGGAAACGCTTTTGCTTTGCCAGAAGAAGGGCCAGTCATTATTACATGGTCACTGGTTATTCCAGCATCGGATTTAAGTTATTTTGAGGAAATTGGAGTACCAAAAGATCTCGGGCAAAGCACAACAACACAAGCACAAATTAACAATCATAGGGATCTGTTGATGCGGGCTTTTGCCGAGTTTGAACAAGTAGCCAATGTTCAATTTATTGAAATTGAAGATACAGCAACGATTGTCGGTGATATTCGCGTCGCAATTAGTCCAACGGTGTTAAGTCAAGGTTTCTCCCCCGGTGATGTACCCCCAACTCATATCAACATAGTCACGAATGCACTCTATTCAATCTATGTGCATGAAATTGGTCATTCGGTTGGATTGAAACATCCTTTTGAGGGTGGTTTTGCCCACAACCCTGCATTTAGAGACCGTCATGACCTTAGTGTAATGAATTATGGCGACCGACGATTGCGGGAAATGACACAAAATGATATTGATGCGTTACAATTTCTCTATGGTGCGCCGGGTAGTAATTTTGACGGATTACAAGCCAAATTGATAGATGAAGGCATCACTCCAGAGGTTTTGTGAAGATGCCTATAATACCTCTGGCATGGGAAAAGAATAACGTC